>JAZGJJ010000218.1 GCA_036482575.1 Thermodesulfobacteriota bacterium | reverse complement strand
CCGGCGGCCGTCATGAAAATTGCCCCACCGCAGGGTGCTGCCGCACGGTTAGCGCCATAAGCGGCCCAATACAGCACTGGTATCTCGTACCCCGGCGGCCGTCATGAAAATTGCCCCACCGCAGGGTGCTGCCGCACGGTTAGCGCCATAAGCGGCCCAATACAGCACTGGTATCTCGTACCCCGTCGGCCATCATGACATTGACACCGCCGATACCATCGCGCCGAGCTTTTCGGCCGCAGCCCCCGGCCCCACGGCGCAGCCCGGGGCGACTATGTCCGGCCCCTGGTCGAGGATACCGGTAACGGCCTCGCGGACCTCGCCGGTGGTGCCGGAGGCGAGAAGCTCCGGGTCGAGGTTACCCATTATGCGGTGGCGCGGCAGGAGGAGCCTTGCATCGGCAATGGAGACGCGCGGGTCCACGCTCACGCACTCTGCCCGGAGTCCGCGGGGGGCGTCCCTGAGCCCTCTTATATCCCCGCAAAGGTGGACCATGACAGGCACCCCTTCGGTGTGCATCGCAGCGGTAATGCGGTTCAGATAAGGCACAGCAAACTCCTTGAAGAACTCGGGTCCCAGTATCTCGGCGGTCGAGGCCGGGTCGGTTATGGAGACGACGTCCGCGCCCGCCCCCACAAGCGCGCGGCCGTAACGGGCCGTACCTTCGGCAAGGAATGAGAGGAAGGCGTGGGCTTCTGCGGGCTCTCTCAAGAGGGATTTAAGGAGTGTCTTCGTGTCGACGAGCGAGGTGGCAAGGCCGAGGGGGCCGACCAGGTCCCCTATAACCGGCAGTTCGGTGCGGCCTTTACTGAGGATTCCTACGGCACTCAGGGTCTTCGGCAGCCTCCCGTCCCTTTCCGGGTCGAGGGTCTTCAGAGCGCTAAAGTCCTTTACGCTCTCCAGGGGATAACACGGCTCGGTCCGCCCTGCGCCTGAGACAAGAGACTCCTCGGTCTCTCCCCCGTAGGCCTCGGATTCGACGGTCATGCGGAAGGGGAGGGCCAGGTTTTCGAGCCCGGTGGCGTCCTGGACGGCGAGCGCGAGCGAGGCGAGCATGGCCGGGTCGGAGTGGAGATCGGGAGAGAGGGGAAAAAACCCCCCCTCTTCCATTACCTCCCGGCTCGCCATGGTAACGAACCCGCCGGGGAGGATAACCGGCGGCCTGTCGGCCCCCGCTCCGGATAGCGCGGCTAAAAGTCTTTCCTTCTCCGTCAGGTTATCTCTCCTCGGGCAGCATCGACCTCACCCATAGGTAGAATCTCTCTGTATGACGATATATCTCTTCGGCCTCGGACTGAATAAAAGATCTGTTCTCGTACTCCACCAGGTTCTTTTTGGCTATGACGGCGCGCAGATGTTTTGCCTTCTTTCCGGCTTCCTCCGTATCGATGGTATCCAGAAGAAACCTTGCGGCATCCTTATGGTCCCTGGATACGGACCGGACACCTCCGTAGTAAGCGAGCAGAGCATCATTCGCGGAGATGACGCAGTGGACGGCCTCAAGGCCGACCGAGTTCCAGTTGGACCCTTCAAAGGCGACCTTCATTCCACGATAAAAATCGTCCGCCTTCTTCAGGTAGCCGCGATAAACACCCTTCTCAACCTTTCTCGACCCTCTATTCATCCTTCAATAACTTCTCCAGACGCTCTCCCCACACGTGTCCGGTCTCGATGATTTCACCTATCAGGGGGTCTTTCTTGGCATGCCTCTCGCTAAGCTCCCTGACGGTGACCGTATAAAGGGAGAGATTGTTCCCGAAAGTTTTCATTATATGCTCCCTTGCGGGTTCCAGCATCGAAGGTATAAGTTCTTTAACTCTCCGGCTGCCGACAACTACACACAGGTCTATATCGCTGTCGGGCTCCCCTTCGCCCCTGGCTATGCTTCCAAAGAGAACTATACTTCTAACCCTGCCCATTGGCATTTCCTTCTTTAAGCTATCCAGTATAGTAGCCATCATACTGTCGACAAGACCCTTTTCGAGCTTAAAGAGAGGAAGCACCCCTTCTTTTATGAGAAAGTTCTCCTTCCTGAGCCCGTACAGGTTTGCACTCCCCGCGGACCTCCGGGTGACGACCCCCTGCCCTTCCAGCGCATCAAGAGACAGGAGACACGCCCGGTGACTCATGCCGGAAAGCTCGGCAATCTGTCTTCCGGTCAGTTCAAGGCCTTTATCGACAAGTACCCGCAGTATGCCGATATTGGACCTCTTCCCCAGGATATTTTCGAGAACCTTAGTGAACCGCATGGCCTCAAGTGGATATAAATAGTGTGGCTGTGTATACTATTTTATATATTACCCTACCAAAACTATCCACTCCTGTCAATACTGATGTTATCTCACCCCTCCCCGCCTAACCTCCCCCGAAGCCGCCCTTGCTCTTGAACGCCCTGCCCAGGCCGTTCAGGTCGATGGTCAGGAGAAAGAGCTTTTCCTCGAGCCGGTCCGAGTAGGCGAGCTCCGCGCTCCAGCACTGGTGGCGGTATACGAGCCCCACGGAAGTCTCCAGCGCCTTGTTGTCCTCGAAGGAGTACCTCGTCCTGTAGAAGACGTCCACCTTCCGGGAGAGGCGCGCAAGGGTCCTGGCGCTCAGGTAGTCTGTGGCGTCCCGCCTGTAGCGGTAGGAGAGGTCCAGCCTGTCTCCACGCCTGTCCCTCAGGTGCACCGACATGTCGTAGTGCTCGGGCCTGCGGTCGTACACGTCATAGCGGCCCTTGAAGGCCACGCGAGAGAAAGTGTTGGGCCTGAAGATTATCTCGCCGGTTACGTCCGAGAAGGGACGGTCCCTGTCGGGGTCGACCTCCCTGTGCCCGCTCATCTCGCGCAGGTCGAGGCTCTGGCTAAGGTCCATGTAGAGGAAGTCGTGGCGTCTGCCGCTCTTCCTCAGTATGCCGGCGAGCGTCATGTTGAGCGAGTAGGTGATGCTGTTCCGGGCCCTTATCCTGTCGACGGTGTCGAACTCGGGCAGGCGGTCCTGGCTGTAAGCCGGGATATAGCTGTAGGCGAACCTGGGCCTTATGGTCTGGCGGAACTTCTTAACGCCTTCCCACTCCGAGTTGAAGTACCGGACGAAGGTGGTGGTAAGCTCCGCCCCGGCCTCGTAGAGGCCCCTGCCGTGCTCGTCGTCGTCTTTTATCGGGTCGTTTTCTACCCGGTATAAGGTGGCCCGGGGGGCGAAGAACGGGGTAAACTCCCACCCGAAGGACCTTATGGGCAGGCTCAGGCGCGGCACTATGTCCAGCCTCTGCCCCTCCACGCCCTCCCCCCTCTGGTAGTTGACAAAGACCGAATCGAGCGAGAGATAGAGGGGGGTGCCCCCGACCTTCGTCCTGGAGGAGGTGAAGGTTATCTCCGGGAGTTTCTGAAGCACGGTGGATTCGTGGTCGAGGAACAGGTTATCGAATACCCTCGCCTCGGCGACCAGGTTATAGTGCGACCAGCTCTTGCTTATCGAAACGGTGCTTTCGAGACTTTCGAGCGCCCTCTCGGCGGAGTCGTCCGCGAAGTCTATGAAGTACTCGTCGTCGCTTACTATGTCGACGTTCGCCTTGAAGACGAAGTCGTTGCCGAACCACTCCCTGTGGCGGAGCCTGAGGCGCCAGCGGTCGTCCTCGGCCGAGAGCGGGCGCATGAGGTTATCCACGTCGTCGCGGAACTCCCTCACCCGGTCTATGTCGCGCTCCCTGAAGTGGTAGATGTATATCTCGCTAAGACTCCGCTTTGAACGGGCCTGGCGGTACTCGAACCCCGTGCCGAGCCCCCTCTTGCTCTCCGTATCCAGGTAAAAGGTGACGTCCCGGCTCGGAGAGACGGCCCAGAAAAAGGCGTTGTTGAACTTAAAGCCGCCCACGTCGGAGGAGCCTATCCTGGGCACGAGGAGACCGGTCTGCCTCTTGGTCTTTGCCGGAGCGGCGAGAAACGGGGAGTACAGTATGGGTACGCCCTTTATGTAAAAACGGGCGTGCCTGCCGGTAAAGAACCCCTCTATCTTGACCTTTGCCGTCTCGGTATAGAAGCTCCATGCCGGGGTCTCCCCCGGCTCGCAGTCGCAGGTGGTATAGACGGCCTTCTCGAACTCGTAGCTCTTGGGACCCGTCTTCTTCAGCGCCTCGCCGTCTATATGGAGGTTCGTATCCTTTAAGAAGAGCCTCCCGTTTACGGCTACGGCCGTGTCCTCGTCCATGTCCAGCTCGAGGCTCTCGCCCTTGAGCCAGTCCCCGTCTTCGTCGGTAAGCTCGACGTTCCCCGAGGCCTTCGCAGTGCCGGAGGCCATGTCCAGCGTAACTTCGTCCGCCATGAGGACCATCGTGCCCTGGACGACCACGACGTTGCCCTCTGCGAAGTAGGTCTGCCGTGTCCTGTCGTAGTTCACCGAGTCGGCGGTAACCTCCACGGGCAGGTCTTTACGGAACGTCTTGTCCGATATCCCCGCCTCGGACTCACGGAGTATGGAGGCAACGGAGACGACAATAAGGCATACGAATGTAATCGTTCTAAAGTCGCGCATAGCGGGTAAAAGC
>JAZGJJ010000217.1 GCA_036482575.1 Thermodesulfobacteriota bacterium | reverse complement strand
CCCGCAGATGGAGTTGACCGACGTCGATATCTGGGCGCCGCCGGCCCTGTGGAGCGAGCCCGAGGCGCTGGCCCGCGAGCGGACACTGGGGCGTACGGCTTCGGGACCATGGCCGCCATGGTGGAGGTGAGGCAAGGCGCTTTCGACTTCACGCGAATCTATAAAGAGGCGGTCGGCGCCTCCGCCGGCCGGCGTGAAAATGCCGGGGCCCCGTATGTCGCCGTGTCGTACTATACCCCGGGGCAGAACTCCGCCCGGGAATACTACCTGCTTAATGGCCGGGAAACTGTTGCGGACTTATTCCTTGTTGCAAGAGATAATGTTCTCCCGCCGTCAAACGAGTTTGAGGAGAGGTGGCACGATAAGGTAGAGGGTTTCTGGAGAAAGAGCCCGTTCGTTTCTCCGGGCAACCAGGACGCCCCGGCCCTCCCGTAAGGGAGGAGGGAGGAGGGGGAGGGGGAGGAAAATGCTCAGGTTCCTCTTTATAGACATCCCGAGGATGATAGTCGGCGGCGTCCTGCTGCTTATAGTGAACGTCGTCTGCTTTCTTCCGAGGCTCTTCTATAAGCTCCTTATCGACTACCGGACCCCCTTATGGATAAATTTCAAGAAGAGCGCGGCGGACAAGAACTTTATGGCGTGGCTGGACCTTCAGATCAAGAAGGGGGACAAGAAGATCAAGGTGCCTAAGGAACTCGCCATCGACGTCAGCCGCAAGGCGCGCCGGGAAGCCATGCGTCTTTGCAAGGACAGGAAGATAAAACTACTCATGGACTGACCATTCAAGTATTCCAAGTATGGCAGGCATAATTTTAAGGTCGAAGCGGGGAATAAGGGCCGGATATGAAGAAGGTCTTGATAGCGCTGGCATTAATGATGTCCCTGGCATATTTGAAGGGAAACGTGTCGGGTGCGGACAAACCACATGAGCCTGCCCCAACACCGGAATTTCTTCCGGCTATGTTCCGCCCTCTATCATGGGGAATGAATATAAAGGAGCTTAAAAGCCTTTTCCCCTCCGCTGAACTTCAAGAAACGACATATACGGCCCCCAACGACGAGATGATGACGGTTTCCATGGTCTTTGGGATTACATGGGATTATCTCGGGGAAGCCTACGTACACGTTGCCCACCACAACTACGGACGTATCGACATAATCAGAATTTCGACCACGGAAACGAGACCGGAGTGTTTTGAGGATCCGCCCTGGCCGGATTGGTGCCGAAGCGTTTACAGCGATGATCTGGTAAAGATACTGGGAGAGCTTAAGGGGGTAATATCCAAGGCCTACGGCCCGCCCCTTGAGTACGAAGGCGGATATCGCGAAGCAGCCGGACTTCCCCCCGACCCGAGGGAAAGGGGGTATAAATGGGAAAGGGAAGGCTACAACCTCTTTCTGAATATTACCGTCGGCGAAGAGGATGATTGGGCCGTAGATTTGACGGCGGTTCGCCGGGAAGGCCTGCCCGGGGTCGGCCATGCGGTGTTTTACTCGTTCGATAAGACACGCAACAATAACGAAGCGGCCTCAAGCGAGGAAGATGAGGCCGATTATGACCTGAGGTACTATTATGAACAGCTAAAGTCGTGGCTGGGAAAAAAGGGGATTGCGCATTCGTTCCAGGGCTCTCCCGGATTTACGATAAAGGCTGCATCGGGCAAGGAACTTCTTTTTTCAAAGGACCTGTTTGAGAGTGACGTGGGTGTGGTTCTCATAAGGAATGACGGAGCTTACAGGTTAATCTCCGGGGTGACAACGGACGTGGATCTGATGGCGGATATCATTTCGTTTTTCGGGATAGAGCGGTAAGAGTTTTTTCCTGAAGTCGGCAAGGCGGAACCGACCTTAAAACCGTCGAGATAAAACTATACAAAAGCGGCGTATTGAAGTTCGAACAGATATCCAAAAAACCGGAAGAGAATAGGACTTATTCATTGGGCGGAAAATGGCGAAAGTTGGAAGCGGGTAACGGTTACTCGTTAAGCATCTGGGATGCGGTCATTTTAATCGAAGAAAAAGACGGGCATTGGAGGGTTCTTCAAGAAAGCGGTTGGTTCAAGGAAGAGCTTTGCCTCCCCCCTGTTCTGTCGGATGTAACGGGTTAGCTGCCGTTTTTTCCGTATCCCACGTGGGGCAACCGTTAGGGTGACAAAATATGCAGACGATTAAGCGAAAGTATGTGCACGGATTGTTGTTGCCGGTCGGCCTGTCGTTATTGCTAAGCGGCTGCTTGAAAACCAACAATGACCTGCTAATAGAGGCGGCTTCAAAAGGAGACATGGAAAGAATAGAGACGTTGTTGGACCTCGGGGCGGATATAAATTACAGGGACGGAAAAGGAAAAACGGCGTTAGCGGTCGCCGTGTCGCGAAACAAGCTGCCGGCCGTGAAGCGACTTCTATCAAACGACGGAAAGACGGTCAGTCAAGACCTGCGGTATTCGGCGGCGGGGATCGCGGCGCTTGCGGGGTATCTACCGATATTAAAGGTTCTTTTGGATTCCGGTTTGGATGTAAACGGAAAGATATCTACGTTCTCTCTGTTACACCTTGCCGCCCAAAGCAGGAACCCCGAAGTTGCACGGGAGCTGTTAAGGCGCGGGGTTTTGGTCGATGTCGAAGATAGCAACGGAGAGACACCACTGTTTCATGCGGCAGGGCCGGAGGGGGTACGAACGCTGGTAGAAGTTTTCATCGAAGCGGGCGCCGATGTGAACAAAAAGAATAAATACGGAAATTGCCCGCTTACGTTGGCTTTGGCGGAAAACAACCATGATAGTGCGGCCTTGTTGAGGAATGCAGGTGCAAAAGAATGCAGGTAAATCACCCCGGGAAGCCCATTAAGCCGCTTCGCTAATCGCCGGTGGCAATGAAATCCCTCCGCCCCCCGAAAGGGGGCCGGGGGGTATCCTACTCCACCGTAAAGCTGAGCGTCTCGAGGACGTTCCCTTCCCCGTCGGCTATCTCGACCTTCCACTCCCCGGTCCATGACGGAAGCAGCCTCTTCGAGCTCCAGGTCCTGTGGTTTGCGTACTTTATGTCGAGCGTTACTTCCGCCATTAGCTCCTCCCCCCGGTACCACTTGTGCGTTATTGAGTCCCCCTCGCTGCCGCCGGTTATCTTCGAGAAGCAATAGAGCGTTCCGACCTCAACGGAAAAACTTTCCGCTGCGCCAACGGGCGCGCGGTCCTCGACAGAGGTGGCTATCGCCGACTCGGCCACCGAGAGATGCACCTCGGCCAGCGCCGGGAGCGACAGGGCCAACATGGACACTGCCGCCATAAAAACGATAAACTTTTTCATCATGTACGTCCTCCTTTGGTTTTCTTGTCCATTTAAGCGGTTACGGTTTAAGCGGGTCTCGCGATAGGAACTTGATGAGGGCTTCCTTTTCCGAGGCCGTCAAATCCTGCCTCCCCTGGAGCCGCCTGTACCCTTCCATCCTCTCGACCACGCCACGCCACTCTTCGGAGGTATGCTGTGCCGGGTCGGGCGGCGAGTGGCAGATCGAGCAGAACCACAGGAGTTGGAACGCGCCTTCTGACTTGAGCGCCGGGTCGTCCTCGGAAAGGGCCTTGAGGCCGTGCCTTTTGAGGTAGGACACTATTGCATCCCTTTCCTCGCCCACCGGGACCTTTACCCCCGGCATCCTGCCGCCCATAATGCGCAAATGGCCCAGCATCCTCTCGAACATCACGGGCCACTCGTCGGTCGAGTGCATCTTCGGGGTGGGGAGGTTATGGCACTGGCTGCAGTACCTGCCGAAGAGCTTTGCCCCGCGGCTTTCCGGCTCTGGCAGGTCGCCGGCGGCAAACCCGCCGGGGATCACGAGCTTCCTTATCTTTATCTCGCCCGCATCGCCTTTTATGTCTCCAGGGGACTTCTTTCCCATGGCGCCGGTCGGACCGGCGGCGAGGAAGATAAGGACTATGAGTGACGCTATGACGGAATAGAAGCGCATGGTCGTTTTAAACTCCATATACTACAACTATAGTACAAATGGGGCCGTTGTCAATAGTAACCGCGCACCATGATGGTGTTTAATTCCATGACGACCATTGGGGGTTATCGGTCCCGGCACTGTCTCTTATTCCGTGCACCCGCCCTCATTGGCCCCTGAGATCCTTGTACTCTTCGTGCCTGAGCTCCATCATCTCCCGCATGAGCTTCATCATCTCGGCGGTGAGCTGGAGTCTCCTGGCCGTGTTCTTGTCGTCGGAGCGCAGCGTGATCGTAACGCCGTCGTCGACCTCCGTAACTTCGATCTCCACCCCCTTGCCGATCCCGGCCCCGAGCCCTTTTCCGAGCCCGAGCAGCGGACAGTCCATGCCGCCCATGCCCCTCATACCCCCTTTGCTCATGGTGTGCATGCCGCCGGTCCCCTTCTTGTCCATCATTCCTTTCTTCGGGCAGTCCGGCGTCCCCGCCAGCGGACAGTCCTCGGCCGCGGCCTTCTTCCCGTGCATCATCGCGTCGGCCGTGTCGACTGACGAGAGCATAAAGAGTCCCACCGTAAGGGCTACGGCTACCGCGATAAGTCTGCTTCTCATCACAACGCACCTCCTCTGTTAACGGTTATAAATCAAGTTAAGCACGTTTTTCCGGGATGTCAAGACCCCGTGACGGGGTTTCAACTTCTGGACTACCGTCATTGGTACGAGATACCAATGGTGTATTGAGCCTCGGATGGAGTTGACCTTGCGCTACCCCCCCCCTTTGCCCCCCTTGAATCTCTTATAGAGTATGGGTATGAGCGAGACGATTACCACGAGCGTTACGCCTATTAGGAACTCCTTCGAGACCTTGCCCTTAAGGAGGTCCAGGAACGAGCTTGAAAACACCACGTAGGCCGTAATCCCCGGAAGCATAAAGACGAGGGAGGCGAGCACGTAGTGGCTGAGCCTTATCGAGGTAAGCCCGAAGGCGTAGTTGAGGAAGTTAAAGGGGAAGAGCGGGATCAAGCGTGTGAAGGCCACTATCTTCCAGCCTTTTTTTTCCACGTCCCGGTCGAGCTCCTGCCACCGGGAGCTTTTTTCCATCCTGCCTTCGACCCATTCCCTTCCCATGTACCTTGATATGAGGAAGGCGACGGTGGCGCCTATGTTCGCGCCGATTGTTACATAGACCACGCCCCACACCGGGCCGAACAGTACCCCGCCGAGCACGGTCAAGGGGAGGCCCGGCATCATCAGGGCGGGCGCCACGCAGTAGAAGGCCACATAGACCACCGGCCCCCACGCGCCGAAACCGTCTATCCAGGCGCGGAGCCTCTCCTGATCCAGATACTCCTCCAGGCCGAAGAACTTTACCCCGAGGAAGAGGGAGGCGACGATTGCGATCAGTATCAGGAACTTTACCCCGCCCCTGCTCATGCTACCTTCCCCTCCTGATGAGCCAACCGGCGAGCTTCGGGAACCAGCCGGTAAAGAGTTTTTCTTTGTAGTACTGGTCGCACGCCCTCTTTACCGCCTGCGAGAACGTGGGGTAGACGTGGATGGTCCTGGATATGCCGGTTATGGGGATGTTGTGCTGCATGGCGAGCGCGTACTCGTGTATGAGCTCCCCGGCGCCCGGGCCGAGTACGTGCGCCCCGAGGAGTTTTTGTTTTTTGTCGCAGACGAGCTTTATTAATCCCTCTCCTTTTCCTTCTATGACCGCCCTGTCCACGTCCTTGAACTCGAAGCGGTATACCTTGACGTTGCCGTGTTTTCCTCTGGCCTCGTCCTCTGTGAGCCCGACGTGCGCGAGCTCCGGGTCGGAGTAGGTGACCCAGGGGACCACACGGTAGTCGGCCTTCCGGTTTACGAGCGGGAAGAGGGCGTTTGTTATGACAAGTCCGGCCTGGTACTCGGCCACGTGCGTGAAGGCGTAGGGCCCGGCCACGTCGCCGCAGGCGTAAATGTCAGGAACGCTCGTCCGGAGGTAGGCGTCTATCTCGATGCCTTTACGGCTGTCGTACCTGACGCCCGCGGCTTCCAGGTCAAGCCCTCCGACGTTCGGGGAGCGGCCGATGGCCATCATCACCTCGTCTGTCTTGAAGAGCTTGTCTCCGGTGGGGCAGGCGGCGTCCATGACCTTCTTTCCGTCCTCGACCCGGACCTCCTTCACCTCGGTGCAGGTCTGAATGTCTATCCCCTCCCTCTGGAGTGTTCCTTCGAGCGTGTCGGCGAGCTCTTTTTCCTCGCGAGGGAGGATTTGGCCCATCTTCTCGACGATGATTACCCGTGACCCGAGGCGCGCGAAGATTTGGGCGAACTCTATACCGATGGGGCCCGCGCCGAGGATGGTTATGGAGCCGGGGAGAGTTTTGAGCTGGAGCGCGGTTACGTTGGTAAGGGCGCCTGCCTCCTTAAGCCCCGGTATGGGGAGCACGACCGGGCTAGAGCCCGTGGCGATGAGGAACTTTCGGCCTTCGACCTTCCTCCCGTCCACCTCGAAGGTGTGGGAGCCGGTGAAGCGGCCGCTGCCCGAGATTACCTCCACGCCCATCTTTTTGAAGCGTTCCGGGTCGTCGTGCTCTCCGAGCTTCGCCTGCACGGAGCGCATGGCGTCCATGACCTTCGCGAAGTCTACTCTTGTCTCGCCGGCCTCCACGCCGAACTCTTCGGCGTTCCTTACCATGTGCGCCACCCTGGCCGAGTGGACGAGTGTCTTGGTGGGGACGCATCCCCAGTGGAGGCAGTCGCCGCCGAGGGCTTCTTTTTCGACGAGCGCCACGCGTGCGCCGAGCTGCGCGGCCCCGCTCGCCGCCACGAGCCCGCCGACGCC
>JAZGJJ010000216.1 GCA_036482575.1 Thermodesulfobacteriota bacterium | reverse complement strand
AGCACTCCAGGCAAATGTCTATGGTTTCGACCTTGCCGTTTACGACTTTGCTTCTGGCCACCAGTCTGGATTTCTCCTTCTCTCTACAGTGTACGCATTGCATATACTAAAATGCGTAAAAGAGATTATAAGTCTTGTACAACTTTGGGAGCTACTTGTAGTAGCCGTTTTCTGGCTGGCTGTAATAATCACTTCCGCGCTTTATCAGATGGCAGAGCTTAGCGCTCACGCCGTACAACACATTGTTCATGTCAGTGACTTTCTTCTCTATACGCAGTACTGCTTTTCTTGCTTTTGTCTCCAGATCTTCTTTGGTCATTTTAGTGGTGTCTTATTTGTATAATGATGACAGTAGGGTTTTTATATTTTGCATACGGATAAGGAGGTTTGGAATAGGGTTGACTTAAAAGAAATGCCTGGGTAATATTGGTTAAGCATTTTTTCCTGTAGTTGGCACTTGACAAGTCGTGTGAAAATTGTATATTGGTGCTTCACTGATTGCTTTCTTAAACGAAAGGAAGCTCAAGAATAATGAAGAAGATAACAAACATCATTGGAGCGGGATTGGTCGCGATTGGGAGCGCTTGGTTGATGGGTGGGTGCGCAGGATCACCGGCAGGGGATTTTATGAGCGACCCTTTTACAGGAACAGCGAACGCAGTAAGGTATATGGCAGGTGGACAAATGGCCAGCAAAGTCCGAATAAATGTCTTTACCTCATCCACGGATAATACAGGCGCACCAAACAAAAGGAGCCGTTTCAGAAGCGGAGATTCTATATCTATAATGATAGCGGCGAACGATTTAAAGGATTCTGTAGCAACAACAATCCTAAAAAACAGCAACGGCGGTATCATCAAGATAGATGATACAACACTAATATATAGAAACGGTACTTATGGTGTGCTTCCATGGCCATTTCAGCCTTTCGTAGAACAAGGCGTAATAGAAAAATATGAAGTGGAATTATTGTTAGATTCACGAGAACTTTACGATAAGAAAATTGTATTCTTTGTCGAGGGCTGATTTAATACATTGTTCCTAATCGTTAATTACTCAAACTTTCAAAAAATCATGACTTGTAGGTGAAAATAGCAGCAGTTGAGCACGGGCACAGACCCCGCAGGATCCATGCCCGCTCCCTTACAACATTACTAAGCTACCACGGAGATTCCGGTACTGCTACTTCCCTTTCCTTCCACCATCTCTATCAGTTGCAGGGCAACCTTGCGGATTGCACTGCCTGCCAAGAGGACCTTTTCTGCGTCCTGGCTCCATGAGGCCACGTATGGGAATGAGTACCCCGACGAGTCCAGGCCAAAGTGGGCCGAGGCTATAAAGGCCACTCCCTCGGCTACGACCTCTTCCGCCGATTGAAAGCTATTTACCCCTCCCCCCTTTTATGTTAAATTTAAGGGTGCGTAACTTCTTTTCACGGATAATCCCGATACCATGCCTTTTCTAAAAGAACTGAACCCGACACAGAAAGAGGCCGTCACCTTCGGCGACGGGCCTCTCCTTATCCTCGCCGGCGCGGGCAGCGGCAAGACAAAGGTCCTTACCACAAGGGTCGCCCATCTGGTCCTTAAAAGGGACGTGCGTCCGGAGAGCGTCCTTGCCGTCACCTTCACCAACAAGGCCGCTGGCGAGATAAGGGAACGGCTCACGGCGCTTATGGGGGAGCGGGCCAGAAGGCTATGGCTCGGCACCTTCCACTCCATAGGGCTGAGGATTCTAAGGAGCGAAGGCCGGAGGACGGGGGTCGGCCCCGAGCTTACCGTATACAACACCGACGACCAGATAGCGCTCGTAAAGCTCGCTATGGAAGAGCTAAAGATAAGCGATAAGGCCTTCTCTCCCCGCGCCATGCTCTCCCGGATAGACCGCGCAAAGAACGAAAACATCGGCCCGGACGAGTACCTCGCCGATGCCGGGGACTTCCTCTCCGATAGGGTCGCCCGGGTATACACCCTCTATCAGAAAAAACTCCGGGAGATGGGCGCCATGGACTTCGGGGACCTCATATGCGAGCCCATAAGGCTGCTTAACTCGGACCCGGACATGCTCGCACGCTATTGCTCGCGGTTCCGGCACATACTCGTTGACGAGTACCAGGACACCAACAGGGCCCAGTACCTCCTTATGAACCTCCTTGCCGAGGGGCACGGGAACCTCTGCGCCGTCGGCGACCCGGACCAGTCCATATACGGCTGGAGGGGCGCGGACGTACAGAATATCCTCGACTTCGAGCGGGACTGGACAAACGCCACCGTGGTGCGGCTCGAACAGAACTACCGCTCCACCAAGAGCATCCTCGCCGCCGCCAACTCGGTAATAAAGAACAACCGAGGGCGCATGGAAAAAACCCTCTGGACGGAAAACCCCGAGGGGCCGCCCGCGAGCTATCGGGAGTGCCGGGACGAGCACCGCGAGGCCGAAACGGTCACGGCGCGCGTCAGGGAGACCCTGGTAGAGGAGCCCTCGCTCGGCTACGGTGACTTCGCGGTCTTCTACCGCACCAACGCCCAGTCAAGGGTGTTCGAGGAAAAATTCCTCCGCGAGGGCATACCCTATACCATCGTGGGCGGGGTCAGGTTCTACGACCGTAAAGAGATACGCGACGCGCTGGCATTCCTCCGGGTCGTCGCCAACCCGGGCGATTCGATGGGCCTTAAGAGGATCATAAACACCCCGCCGCGCGGCATAGGCAAGGTGACCGTCGAAAGGGTCTCGAAGCTGGCCGCGGAGAAAAGCATCTCGCTCTTCGAGGCCTTCGGGGAGGCGATAAAGACCGGTATCGTCAAGAACGCGCGCGCGGAAAAACTCTTCGAGGCCTTCGAGAGGACGCGAGAAAACCTGGAAAAAAGCGAGGGCGTTCCGCTCCATGAGCTCGCCCTCGGACTCCTCATTGATAACGGCTATATCGAGCACCTGGAGGTCCAGAGGACCGACGAGGCCATGGACCGGCTCGAAAACGTCCACGAGTTCATCTCGGCAATAAAGGAGTTCGAGTCGGCCCCGTCACCATCATCAGAGGAGGGGGGGGGCGGAGGCTCTACGCTCTCGGAGTTCCTCGACCGGGTCTCGCTCATAAGCGACGTGGACACGTGGGAGGACAAAAAAAACAGCGTGACGCTAATGACGCTACATTCGGCAAAGGGGCTCGAGTTCCCGGTCGTCTTCATGGT
>JAZGJJ010000215.1 GCA_036482575.1 Thermodesulfobacteriota bacterium | reverse complement strand
GGTCCAAAATGCACGGCCGCCTCGCCTGACGGAAAACTTGCCGGTTTGGCGCGTGACGGGGGGGAGGAGTAGGGGAGGGGGGGATAACCGGGGCTGTTGAAAAAGTGTCTTTTTAAAAAAGAATAGTCATTCCTGCGAAAGCAGGAATCCAGTTATTTTTGCCAAAAATCCTGACATAATCGTTGACAAAAGTAGTGACAAAAGCCCTGACAAATTCGGGATAATCCGGTAATTATCTTTGTAAAATCAACTGCTTACGTTTGACAAAAACATGGACAAAACTATGGACAAAAATACTGTCAAAAAGGTCATGACGGGGCTGTTGAAAAAGTGTCTTTTTCAAGAAATAGTCATTCCTGCGAAAGCAGGAATCCAGTTCTTTCAAGGACTTCTGGACTCCCGCCGGAGTTTATCCCGTACTTGATACGGGGCGGGAGTGACAGAAATATTGTTTTTTTTCAACAGCCCCATGACTACGTATTTATAAGGTCTTACGAACTATTTGTATTGCTTCCTGTAGTCGGTAGTTGTAGACCTTGCTGAAAAGTTGTATATTGCAGGTGGTAATCAATAATTGGAATCGTAGGGTTCCGCTTCGTTTGCCCGGCTTATGATATTGGTGGGAGATGAAATCATGAGGATGTACCGGCGGCATTTGATGTGCACAGGCGTCTTTCTTTTAGGTGTCGCGGTCTTTACCCCTGCACAGGCTCAGGAAGATTTACCGGCTATTGTCAAAAGGATTACGCCGTCTGTTGTCGTTATTCTGACCTATGATGAGAAAGGGGAAGCTATAGGGCAGGGGAGCGGCTTTTTTATTAACCAAAATGGCGATGTCATCACCAACCGGCATGTGCTTGAGGGAGCAGTCCGCGCCGAGGTGAAAACCGCAGATGATAAGGTCTATCCGGTTAAGAAAGTCCTTGCCGAGGACAGGGAGGGAGATCTCGTGCTCGTCTCTGCGGATGTCACCGGGCATGCAGTGCGACCCCTGCCGGTTAGCACCGCAAGTGTTGAGGTCGGCGAGCGGATAGCTGTGGTCGGCAGTCCTTTGGGACTTGAACTGACGGTCTCAGACGGGATTGTCTCGGCCGTCCGGGAGATTCCGGCGTTCGGAAAGATTATTCAGCTTACGGCACCCATGTCCGAGGGCTCCAGCGGCAGTCCCGTGGTCAATGTGAAAGGTGAAGTGATAGGGATCGCAACCTTTCAAATGTTAGAGGGGCAGGCCCTCAACTTTGCCGTTCCCGGAGAGAGGGTGCTGAATCTTACACCGGGTAAGGGACAGACTCTCGTCGAATGGCAGGGGGGCGAGATGGAAGAACGGCTTGCCTATGCGGAAGAATTTTTCTTTACAGGGCTTGTTTTCTATTGGGCCGAAGGCCCCAAGGAAGCCCTTTTCTACTTTGAAAAGGCGGTTAGCGAAAATCCCAGTTATGCAGAAGCCTATTTATTTATAGGATATTGTAAGATGTTAGGTTTTAGATTTTTCGATGACGCGGTTGAAGCCTTCAAGGAGGCGATCCATATCAGATCCGATTTTGCGGAAGCATACAATGGTCTGGGCGGAGCTTATTTCTTGCTCGGACATCTTAACGATGCTGTCGTAACCCTCAAACAAGCCATCCATATAAAGCCTGACTTTGCTGCTGCATATAAAAATTTGGGTGCGGTTTATAACCAGCTTGGAGACTACAACAATGCGGTTGAGGCCCTTAAACAGGCAACCCGTCTTAGACCTGACCTTGGGGGGGCTTACTTCGTCATGGGTATGGCTTATACTAATCTTGGATTCTACACAGAAGCGGTTGAAGCTTACAAGCAGGAGATCCGTATCGATCCTGATTATGCGGAGGCGCACTTCGGCCTAGGCACTGTTTACATCAGTCTTATTCTCCCCAACGAGGCGGTTGAAGCCTTCAAACAGGCGATCCGTATCAATCCAGACTATGCGGAGGCGCACTTTGCACTGGGTATGGTTTATTCCATACTTGAGGATAGGGGTTCTGCCCTGCAAGAATATAAGATTCTCAAGGACCTGGATAGGGATTTGGCCAACAAACTATTTAATATGATTTACGAATGAGTAGTGGCGTAGGTTGGGTAGAGCCCCGTATCAAGTACGGGATAGACTCCGCGAAACCCAACGATTTCAATTGTGAAGGGGGGGTATATGAGTGCACTCTGGAGAACAAATGGTTTAGATGAACTGTGGGAGTCTGCACCAACTTCGGCAGGTATTTATATTATAAAATGCAATAAGGTAGTTAGGCGAGTAGCGGGACAAGACCATAGTGGTATCCTGTATATAGGGAAGTCAATCAAACTACGCAGACGTCTTAAGCGATTTATTGATTTTAATCATATAGCCAGTGGTTTTTTGTGGGAGAATAGGGAAGTAGCTGGAGGTATTCTAGGGGAACGATGCCAAAGTGATGAGGACTACTTAATAGAGCAGCTTGGAAAGTTGAAGGTTAAGTTCTCTACGATTAACAAAAGCAAACTTGAAGAGGCAGAAAGAGCTGTTTTACATGCCTACGTTCGAAAATTTGGAGAAGTCCCTCCGCTTAATAATAGCTTACCAAAACGCTGGTCAAAAGAGCCGAGCAAAAACAGTTTATGTTGGGCTAGTTGGGCTAGACGAGGACTTAAGTAAGCGGCGTAGGTTGGGTAGAGCGTAGCGAAACCCAACGGTTTCAATAAACAATACTGTTGGGTTGATAAAACCAACCCAACCTACCGCCTCAATAGCGCTTGATGTTTCGGTGTGTCCCCGTATCAAGTACGGGGCAAGGCCCCACACCGAAACTGTTGAATAGCGGCCGGGTTCCATTACCCTTGCGGCGCGGGTTGGTTCTCCGTCTTTTCCATGAATAGCGTCTGCGTGGGGTAGGCGAACTCTATCTTCCTCTTTTCAAACTCCTCGTATATCACTAAGTTTATGGCCTGTTGAATGTCCATGTATTTGTTGTAGTCGCCCGAGAGCACATAGTATACGACCTCGAAATTGAGGCTGAAGTCGCCGTAGCTTGAGAAGTGCGCCCTGTTGAAGTCGGCCCCCTCGATGCCGGTTATAGTCTCCTTTATGACGCCGGGTATCTCCTTCAATCTGTCGGAGGACGTCTGGTATGTGACCCCGAGGTGGAAGACGACCCTCCTCTTCTGCATCCTCTTGTAGTTCTTTATGCGCGAGCTCGTCAGGTCCGAGTTGGACAGCACGATCTGTTCGCCCCCGAGGCTCCTTATCCGGGTGGTCTTTATCCCTATGTGTTCGATCGTGCCGAGGTGCCCGCTGTCGAGGATGACGAAGTCCCCGGTCTCGAAGGGGCGGTCCGTGATGATGGAGAAGTAGCTGAAGAGGTCTCCGAGAACGGCCTGGGCGGCCAGCGCCACGGCGATGCCGCCGATGCCGAGCCCGGCTATGACGCTTGATATCTCGAAGCCGAGGTTGTCGAGGAGGAAGATTACCCCGAGGCCCCAGATCACCACCTTTATGGCGGGCATCATCCCCTTAAAGCCTTGCCGCTTTTTCGGGTCCGCGTCCTTCAGGTAGAACTGTTCGGCGGCGTGGGCGACGAGTCCGCTTATGAGCCGGATGCTGAGCAGCGTCAGCAGGATGACCCCGACGACCTCGAGTCCCTTATTGAGGGCCGAGGGGAGTATCAGGCTCCGCGTGGCCACGTAGAAGACGCCGTAGTACATCAGCGGCACGGCGTTCTTCCTCAGCATCTCGATGATGAAGTCGTCGAGCTTGCCTTCGGTCTTCTCGGTCCACCTGTGGAGAGCGCGTATCACCACCGAGGTGATTATCTTCACGATCAGCAGGCCGACGACTATTGCGGCGGCTACGATAATGTAGCTCAGTACGGTGTTTTCAAAGAAGGTCTTTTGCAGAAGTTCGTTTAACATCTATTTACCCCATCTTCCCGCCGAGCGGCTTCCCGCCGATGACGTGCATGTGCAGGTGGAATACGACCTGCCCGCCCTCCTGGTTGGTGTTTACGACGGTACGGAAGCCGCTCTCGGCCACCCCTGCCTCTTGCGCGGCTTCCGAGGCCACCCGGAGCATCTCGCCGAGCAGCTCCGGGTCATCGCAGTCGAGAAGAGTAGCGTAGTGCTTCTTCGGCACGACGAGCAGGTGCGTCGGGGCCTGCGGGTTTATATCCTTTATGACGAATAGCCTCTCCGTCTCGCGGACCTTTTCCGAAGGTATCTCGCCCGACCCTATCTTACAGAATATGCAGTCCTCCATATGCGCTTACTCCTTCTTTCCGGACTTTTTCTTCCGGGACTCTTTCTCTTCTATGCCCGAGGTGCCGAACCGTCTCTCGAACTCGGCGAATACCTCACCTATGGCTATATCATCCCTGCCGAGCATAATGAGCGTGTGGAACCAGAGGTCGCACAGTTCGCTGACCACTTCGTCCTTGCCTTCCTTCTTGGCGGCGTTTATGAACTCGGCCGACTCCTCGTGGATCTTCTGGGCTATCTTGTTCGTGCCCTTCTCGTAGAGCGAGGCCACGTAGGACTTTTCCGGCGATGCGTCCTCTTTTTTCCTATCGAGTATCACCTGGTAGAGCCGGGCGATAATGTCCGGGCCCGCGGGCTCTTTTCCCCCCCCCCTGCCGTTGTCCATGCGGTTGAAGAAGCAGGTCCGCGCGTTCGTGTGGCAGGCCGGGCCGGTCTGGTCCACCTTCAGAAGGACCGTGTCGCAGTCGCAGTCGTAGCGGACCGAGCGGACTTTTTGGATGTTTCCCGACGTCTCGCCCTTCATCCAGAGCTTTTGCCGCGAGCGGCTGAAGTAGTGGGCCCTGCCGCTCTCAAGCGTCTTCTCCAGGGCCTCGCGGTTCATGTAGGCGACCATCAGGACTTCCCCGGTCGTGGCCTCCTGGGCCACCGCCGGCACGAGTCCCTTGTCGTCGAACTCTATCTTTGAAATGTCCGCCATGATTCAGTGAGGATATAATAAGCCGCATCGGTTGTCAATATTTACCCCCGCCGCCCCTGCCGGAGGGGGGGATGGGGGTTTCTTGACTAACGGCCCACCGCCTGCTAAACTTGCGCCTATGTCGGAAACCGTTAAAGCAAGTTTTGAGGTCAAATACCTGCAGGTCATAGACGAGGCGGGCAACGCCGACCCCTCCCTCATGCCCCCCCTTTCTGACGACGAGCTGAAGATGTTTTTCGAGAAGATGGTCCTTGTGAGGACCTTTAACACGAGGAGCCTGAGCCTGCAGAGGGAGGGCCGTATAGGCACCTACCCCTCCATCCACGGCCAGGAGGCTTCGCAGATCGGGAGCGCGCTCGCCATCGGGAAGGACGACTGGGTCTTCCCGTCCTTCCGCGAGACCGGGGTGCTCGTAACGCTCGGCTATCCCATGTGGATGCTCCTCCGGTACTGGCTCGGGGACGAGCGGGGGGCGAAGTGTCCGGAGGATCTGAATATCTTCCCCATGAGCGTGCCCGTGGGGAGTCACATACCGCACGTGACCGGTGCGGCCATGGCGATGAACTACAGGGGACACAAGAAGGTAGCCGTCGGCTACTTCGGCGACGGCGGCTCCTCCAGGGGCGACTTCCACGAGGGTTTGAACCTTGCCGGTGTGTTCAACGCTCCGGCCGTCTTTATCTGCCAGAACAACCAATGGGCCATCTCGTGTCCGAGGAAGAGCCAGACGGCGGCCGAGACCATCGCCCAGAGGGCTTTCTCTTACGGCTTCCCCGGCGTGCAGGTCGACGGGAACGATATAATGGCCGTCTACAAGGCCACCAAAGAGGCCGTCGAGCGGGCGAGGGGGGGAGGAGGTCCGACCTTCATAGAGTGCGTCACCTACAGGCTCCATAACCACACGACCGCCGACGACGCGTCGAAGTACCGCTCGAAAGAGGAGGTCGAGGAGTGGGAGAAGAAGGAGCCCCTTATAAGGATGAGGCTCTTCATGAAGAAGAAGGGTCTCTGGAGCGAGGAGTACGAAAAGGAGATAACGAAAAAGGCCGAGGCCGAGGTGGACGCCGACATAGCAAAGGAGGAGTCCTTCCGGCCCTCCGAGCCGGGCGACATCATGCGCTTCACGAACGCCGAGCAGAGCCCGAGGCAGCTTAAGGAGATGAAGGAGCTTGGATGGCTAAAATAAATATGGTCCAGGCCATAAACCTCGCGCTCGCCGAAGAGATGGCCGGCGACGGGGACGTACTGGTTATCGGCGAGGACGTGGGTCTGGACGGCGGGGTCTTCAGGGTAACCGACGGGCTGCTCGAAAAGTTCGGCCCGGGGAGGGTGGTGGACACCCCGCTCTCGGAAGTGGGCATACTCGGGGCGGCCGTGGGCATGGCCGTCTACGGCCTCAAGCCCGTGGCCGAGATACAGTTCATTGCTTTCATTTACGAGGCGTTCGAGCAGGTCTACTCCCACGCCGCGCGTATCCGCACGCGTTCGAGGGGGCGCTTTACCTGCCCGCTCGTGGTGCGGGCCCCCTACGGCGTAGGCATAAAGGGGCCCGAGCTTCACTCGGACTCGCCCGAGGCCATCTTCTCCCACATGCCGGGGCTCAAGGTGGTCGTCCCCTCGAACCCGTATAACGCGAAGGGGCTTCTCGTCTCGGCCATAAGGGACCCGGACCCGGTCATGTTCCTCGAGCCGTCGAGGCTCTACCGGTCGATAAAATCGGAGGTGCCAGAGGGGCCCTACACCGTGCCGCTCGGCAAGGCTAATGTTTATCAGGAGGGGAAGGACTTTACTGTCGTCGCCTGGGGCGCGATGCTCCACCGCGCGGCCGAGGCCACCGAAGGGTTCGATGCCGAGATAATAGACCTTATGACGCTAAAACCGTTCGACGAGGAGACGGTCCTCGATTCGGTCAGGAAGACCGGCAGGCTCGTCATCGTCCACGAGGCCACGAAGTACTGCGGCATGGGGGCCGAGATAGCCGCACTTGCGGCCGAGGAGGCCATGCTCTCTTTGAAGGCCCCGGTCCTCCGTGTGGCCGGACCCGACGCCGTGCCGCCCATGGCGAAGCTGGAGGACGACTACTTGCCGGGTAAGGACCGTATAAGACGGGCGTATGAGACTGTAATGAAGTATTAGGGGCCGTCGTTCGTCGTTCGTGGTTCGTTTTAGGTTTTTTTATAAGTATACACAGTGCCATAAATAGTTGCGCGTACAGAACGTCAGAACAAAGCAGACCGAGGCGTGACGAAGGTGAGGAGTGAGGCGTACTTTGATAGTACGCCGCAACGACGAGCCGAGGAGCAACGAAGGTATGCGCAGTTATGACGTTTTGTATAGCAGGAGGTAACCCATGCCATATGAGTTCAAGCTGCCGGACCTCGGTGAGGGCATAGTCGAGGGAGAGATCGTGAAGTGGCACGTCAAGGAGGGCGACCCGGTGGAGGAGCACCAGGTCGTGGCCGAGGTCGAGACCGACAAGGCCATCGTCGAGGTGCCTACCCCGAAGAAGGGTAAGGTGCTAAAACTCTGCCGCGCGGAAGGGGACGTGCTCGCGGTCGGCGAGACGCTCTTTGTCATAGAGCCCGAGAATGAGGTGGAGGAAGAGGGGGAAAAATCCGTCTCGGTCGTGGGTACTCTCCCCACCGAAGAAGAGGTGCTCGCCACTCCCAAGGTCCGGAGCCTCGCCAAAAAGCTCGGCGTGGACCTGAAGGGTATCTCCGGCACGGGGCCGGGCGGGGCCATAACCGAGGACGACGTCCGGGGCGGCTCGGAGGCCGCGAGGAAAGAGGCGCGCGACAGGTTCGGCCCCGTAGAGAGGGTGCCCATGAAGGGCGTCAGGAAGAGTATCGCCAGGAACCTGAAACTCTCTCAGGAGAGGACCGCGTTCGTAACGGGCATGGACGACGCCGACGTAACGAGGCTCTGGGACCTCCGGGAGAGGGAGAAGGACGTGCCCAGGCTGGAGGGCGTGCACCTTACGTTCATGCCCTTCTTCATGAAGGCCGTGCAGCACGCGCTTGTGACCCACGAGAGGCTTAACGGCAGCATGGACGAGGACACCGAAGAGATAGTAGTAAAAAAATACTATAACATCGGCGTGGCCGTGGACACCCCGGACGGGCTCATGGTCTCGGTGGTGAGGGAGGTCGACAAGAAGACCATCCTCGACCTCGCCCGCGAGCTTCAGGAGTTGAGCAAGAAGGCGCGAGAGAGGAAGATAACCCTGGATGAACTCAAGGGGAGCACCTTTACCATAAGCAACTTCGGCACCTTCGGCGGCGTTTACGCAACGCCCATTATAAACTATCCGGACGTGGCCATCCTCGGCACGGGCAAGGTCAAGGAAAAACCGTGGGTGGTGGACGGGAAGGTGGAGGTCAGGAAGATACTGCCGCTATCGCTGACCTTCGACCACCGGGTGGTCGACGGCGGCGAAGCCTCCGCGTTCCTGAATAAGATAATCTCCTACCTGGAGGACCCAGGGAAGCTATTTATTGAGAGTTCGTGAGCGCGTCACGAACTCCCCTTATTCAAAAGGGGATGTTCCCCCCCCATTACCCCCGTCATTGCGAGGGACTTTAGTCCAGCGGCAATCTCGCCCTTCCCTTTCCACTCCCTCTTGCGCTTCCTTTAGACCCCCTCTCCCCTGGTGGGAGAGGGCTGGGGTGAGGGGGAGAACTTTAACCTAGAATATCTTCCCTTCCCCTCCCTGTTGCGCTCCGCGCTTCGCTCCGGAGCGCTTTGTGGGATGGGTTCTCTTAAGCTGCACCCCCGTCACCCGGCCGCCCCACAGTCTGCCCCACCTTAAATCGCGCACTACGTGCGCTCATGCGGCCCCGGCATCCTGTCCCCCTCCCGGCTGACCTACCTTAAGCTACAAGAACCCATCCCACCGGGGTTTAGTTAAGGACAAAAACAGGAAGGCGGGATGTTGAAGGAGGGGAGGAGGATGCGAGGACAGTATTACACCTACTACTTTTCACTTTTGAGAAGCTGAAAAAATTGAGGGTTACTGAGCGAAACATTTATAACTGCCAAAATCAGCGGCGCTTGCTACATCATGATTTATCTTCCTCTCCCTTTTTTTAAAACTTCATTGTAGTGTTGTTATACTTTTCCGGTTTTAATTAGATTTCTTACAATTGCATTCATGCTTGATGCAGACTCAATTTCACCCTTATCCATTTTTTTATATATTGAATAACTGCCTTGTTTGCTCTATCTTTGATAATATAAGGAAGTTTAGCATCTTCGCCACGAAAACCTAGCGGCTCATCATCTCGTTGCTCCAATGTCCCATAATAAAAAAGATGCGATTTTCTAACTTGCCTGGCTGCTTCATCCTCAGACAAACCGTCTTCTCTAAGTTTAATGAAAAGAGCCAATTGAGCAACGTTATCCTGTTGTTCAAGCGTTTTGCAATCGTCTAATGTCAAAGATTCCCACCACTGGATATCATATTCAGCGACTAGTTCATTGTCATCCAGATGGATAGGTAAATTAGGAGCAGCTTGGCTCGTTCCGAAAAGTTTCTTCAAAAAGCCCATTTTCTACTTCCTCCTTTATTCTGCAAAACGGGACGGTTGTAGATGCTCAGTAATTAGGTAACTTTTTCGAGCTTGCCAGAGAGTGCTACGTTTTTTCATCTTCCATGTTTCGGCGTGTCCTCACGCCGAAACCATCCTTATTGATTATCGGTAGAAATATACAACATTCTGGCAGGAATCACAACCATCGCTTTCAGGAAGAAAGTGCCAACTCCAATAATCTTATCTTTCCTCCGATAAAAGTTCAAGCGCGGTCTTTGTCCTTCAACAAGCCTGTCGTGAGTTTATCGAACGGCTCAGGGCAAGCGGGGGGCTAAACCGGTAAGTTGCCCGTCAGACGAGGCAGACGCGTATTTTGGCCCGCAGGCGTATAGTGATATACGTCGAGGAGGCAAAATGTGCGGCTAACGAAGTATGGCGGGGAAATCGCCGGTTCACAAAGTAGCGTTCACGCTACTTTGTATCCACCGCAACCCCTATATCACTATTACCTTTTAAAGCCCGAAGCAGCACCCACGCCCCCCACTCCTCGTCGCTCAACCCCTCTACCCCTTCTATCGCTTCCTCTATAATGGTCCGAGCCATGAGGGCGTCCTGCTCCTTGATGCTGAGCCTCTCGTCCAGCGCCTGCCAGAGCATGGAGATCAGCCGGGCCTCCTCCCTGCCGCCCCTGGGTATCAGGAGCGCCCCGTCCTCGGACGGGTGCCTCGCTCCGGCGTAGATGCGAAAGGGCGTTTCCGTGTCCACGCGGCGGTCGAAACAGATTACGAGGCTCTTCCTCTCGGAGTCCACGATTACGGCGCAGGTCGTGCCGCCGTCGCGGTGGAGGAAGACGTCCTTCAGCGAGATGGTGCCGCCGAGCCGGGGCAGCCCGGTCCCCTCGTCCTCCTCGCCTGCGGCCCCGGCCACGCCGGCTAAACTAATGGCCGCCGCGGTCACGAGGGCCGGTATTGTCAGCACACGGATTATCTTCAAGGTTCTTGCCACCCGTCTCCTCCTTATAGGTTTTACCCCGGCATCCACCCGGATTTCAAGGTATTATTCCCCCCCACCCTCACATGAAGCGCGGGCCGCTGAGGCAAGAACCTGTTTACATGAAGGGCCCATCCTGATATTTTTAAGGCTATGAGTGAAAAGACGGATAAAGTGCCCCCGGGGATATGGCTCGTCCCGGGCTCGCTGGTGGTTATAGTCGCAGCGGCGCTCCTCGCATACTCGAACACCTTCAGTTCGCCGTTCCTGCTCGACGACTCGCACACCATAACGAATAACACCGCACTGAGGGACCTCTCCCGCCTCTGGCCCCCGTCGGGCACGAGGTATGTCGGTTTTTTATCTTTCGCGCTGAACTACCGGTTCGGCGGGCTGGACGTCTTCGGCTACCACCTGGTAAACCTCGCGATCCATATAACAAACGGACTCCT
>JAZGJJ010000214.1 GCA_036482575.1 Thermodesulfobacteriota bacterium | reverse complement strand
ATGACGACCTTCTTCGCCCCGCTATCGAGCGCCTTCTTCCTAAGGGGCTTTACCTCCGAGCCCTGCCCGATGTCGGCCACGAAGGCCACGACCTCGCAGCCGTAGCTCTCCCGGAGCCATTGAATGATGACCGATGTATCGAGGCCGCCCGAGTAGGCGAGCACCACGCGTTTTACGCCCTTCTTCATCCGTTCTCCCTTTCTATTCCCTGTTGCCTAAAAGTTTTTCGAGGATCGCCTTCTGCATATGGAGCCTGTTCTCGGCCTGGTCCCACACCACCGACTGCCCGCCCTCGATGACCTCCTCGGTTATCTCTTCCCCCCTGTGCGCCGGCAGGCAGTGCATGACTATGGCGTCCTTCTTGGCGAGCTTCACGAGAGCGGAGTCGACCTTATAGCCCTTGAACGCCTTCTTCCTGGACTGAACCTCCTCCTCCTGCCCCATGCTGGCCCAGACGTCGGTGTTTACGACGTCGGCGCCCTTCACCGCCTTCTCCGCGCTCTCTGAGAGCTCCACCTTGCCTATCCCCTCGTCCCCGGCCCTCTCGAGCACGTCCGGGTCGGGCCCGTAGCCCGCAGGACAGGCGACCGTTAACTCGAAGCCGAGCCTTGCCGCGGCCTCTACCCAGGAGTTGGCCATGTTGTTGCCGTCGCCGACCCAGGCGACCTTCAGATCTCCGTAGCCGCCCTTCTTCTCCACTATGGTAAGGACGTCGGCCAGGACCTGGCACGGGTGGTGCAGGTCGGTAAGGCCGTTTATGACCGGCACGGTCGCGTACCCGGCGAACTCCTCGACTACCCCGTGCCCGAAGGTCCGGATGACGACGCCGTCCACGTAGCGGCTCATGACCCGCGCGGTGTCCTTCACGGGCTCGCCCCTGCCTATCTGCGAGTCGGCCTGGCTTATGAAGGTCACGTTCCCGCCAAGCTGGTACATGGCGGCCTCGAACGAGACGCGCGTCCTGGTCGAGGGCTTCTCGAATATCAGGGCGAGGGTCTTGCCCTTCAGGGGTTCGGCCGTAAGGGGTTCGGGCGGTACGGCGCCCTTGAGCCTTTGCTTCAAGAGCACGGCCCTCTCTATAAGAGCGTCTATATCTCCCTTTTTAAGGTCGAATATCGTTAAAAGATCCACCTTGAGTTCCCCCTGAATCAAAAAAACCGCCGTTAAGCGGTTTTATATAGCATACATCAGGGGGTGGGTCAATGCAACGGGAAAATGGACTCTGCGGGAGCCGTTATCCGGCGCGGCTTAAGCGGTCAAAAGGTCCTGTCCGAGACCTCCCTCGAGATAAGCTCGGAGAGCTCCCTCGCGAAATGCCTCACCTTTGCGAGGTCCCTGTCCCGGAAGAGCTCCTCATCCCCGGCGTCGGTATCGAGCAAGACGGCGTACACGAAGGCGCCGTACCCGCGTAGCGGTCTCCTGTCGATCGAGATACCCTTTATCTCGGAGAAGGGTATCTTCGCTTTGCGGCCGAGAAGCCCCCTTGCCCCGATACGTACGACGGCCTTTACCGGCTCCACGACTATTGCCGCGAGCTCTTTACTCAGTGCATCCAGGAGCAGACAGAGGAGAGAGAAGAGGAGTACCGAGAGGAACGCCATTGATGCGGAGACGGGCCCGGCCGTGGCCACCCACATCGAGAGTACCCAGAAGGCTATGAACACACAGAGGGCTGCGACCGCGAGGACGGTCAGGAGCCCTCCAACGGCCGGGCCAGTCATGGTCGCGTAGACCGGCCTGAATACGTGGAGGTGGTCTTTTGGCCTTAGTAGCTGTCGGTGGTAGCCCATGGTGTGCACCGATTTTACCGACC
Organism: Thermodesulfobacteriota bacterium; assembly: GCA_036482575.1. Lineage (NCBI taxonomy): Bacteria > Pseudomonadati > Thermodesulfobacteriota > Thermodesulfobacteriota bacterium. The sequence goes on along the minus strand of JAZGJJ010000214.1, from coordinate 4,669 downwards.
TTACCAACGGATTAAAACCGGGGGATTGAAACCAGGCGGCTCGTTGTCGCCGGTCCGGCTCCCCCATAACAACAATAGGACTACCTTAATTATAGCTGAGTTTTCGCGCTGTGGGGTTATCGGACTTACATGGAGGGAACTTCATTGCCCCGTGGCCGCTACGGCTTTAATCACTTGACCGTCTTGGGGTGTAACGTCTTACCGGTATGGAAGGGGACGACGACCCTTCTATCCCCTCTCTTGTATATCCTGTGGCTGCCCTTGCTCCTTATCATCTCGAAACCGGCCTTGAAGAGCATTGCTTCCGCTTCCTGTGCCTTGAGGCGCGGCAGCTTAGGCAACTCTTACCTCCATGGTGGTCGTAAGGATTTCCTTACTCAAGGCCTCCTTCCTCTCGTCCTCGGGAAGGGTTTCCAGATAAAGTTCGATGGCCTCCCTGGCGTTGGCCATGACCTCATCGAGGGTGTCCCCTTCGGTCTGGCAACCATCGAGCTCCGGGCAGTAGGCGTAAAACCCGTGCTCGTCTTTTTCTATGACTATGCTGACCTTGTACGGCATCCCGTCACCTCCTCGCATAAAGCCATTACTATATTTTTATCACACCTGCAGGGATTTTTCAATTGCCGTTTGCGCCGCTCGGGGCGATCCTTCCCGAATGTAATCCCCTACGCCCCGAGCACCCCCCGAAGCACCCCCGACATCTCGTCCACCTCGGCTTCGGTTACCGTTAAAGGCGGGAGGAAGCGGAGCACCGTCTCGGCAGTGCAGTTAATGAGGAGACTTTTTTCAAGGCAGTCAGTGACTATGCCGGCGCCGGGCCGATCGAGCTCCATGGCGACGATAAGCCCCTTGCCGCGGACCTCCTTTATAAAAGAAAAATCCTTCTTCAACCCTTCGAGCTTACCTACGAGGTAGCTCCCGACCTTCGTACAGTTTTCGAGCACGCCGTCTTCGAGCGTGGCCCTAAGCGCCGCCGTGCCCGCGGCCGTCGCGAGCGGGTTCCCGCCGAATGTCGAGGCATGCGCGCCCGGACCGAAGGCGGCAGCGACCTCTTCCGTTGCGAGCATCGCGCCTATGGCAACCCCTCCGGCAAGCCCCTTTGCGAGCGTCATCACGTCGGGCTCGACATCGTAATTTTCGTAGGCGAAGAGCGTCCCGGTCCGCCCCATCCCGACCTGCACCTCGTCGAATATAAGGAGTATGCCGGCCTCACGAGAGAACGCCTTTAGCTCCTTCAGGTAGCCTTTATCCGGGAGGTTCACCCCGCCCTCGCCTTGAATGGGCTCCACCATTACAGCCGCCGTGGTTTCGGTCACCGCGCGGCGGACGGCCTCCACGTCGTTAAACGGGACATAGATGAACTTTTCCAGGAGCGGCTCGAACCCCTCCTGGATCTTCTTCTGTCCGGTGGCGGCCATGGCGGCCATGGTCCTGCCGTGGAAGCTCTTCTCCATGGAGACTATCTGGAAGCGGCCTTCACCCCTGGCGCTAAAAAACTTCCGTGCGAGCTTTATTGCCGCCTCGTTAGCCTCGGCCCCGGAGTTGCAGAAAAATACCCTGTCGGCGAACGAGTTCTCCGTAAGGAGCTTCGCGAACTCGGACTGCGGCTCGATATGGAAGAGGTTCGAGACGTGGATAAGCTTTCCGGCCTGCTCCCTTATGGCTTCGACAACCCGAGGGTGGCAGTGGCCGAGGTTACAGACCGCCAGCCCCGCCACGAAGTCCAGATACTCGCGCCCGTCGGCGTCCCAAAGCCTCGTGCCTTCCCCCTTAACGAACGCCACTGGGAAGCGCCTGTAAGTATTAGCCACATGGCGCGCGGTAAGCTCTATTATTTCCTTATTGGTCAAGGTGCCGTCTCCTCCTCCCCGATTTTCCTCGCCTTCACTACCCTCTCTATCCCGGAGTAGTCCTTTATTATATCGACGGACTCGAACTCCTCGGACTCCTCCAGGAGCCCCTCCACCTCTTCCGCCTGGTCGTAGCCGACCTCGAAGATAAGCGTGCCTCCGGGCTTCATGTACCTGGGGGCGCCTTCGATAATCCTCTTTATGAACTCCAGCCCGTCTTCCCCCCCGTCAAGGGCCGCTCGCGGCTCGTAGTCGCTGACCTCGGGCTCTAGCTCCCCTATGTCGGCACTCTTTATGTATGGGGGGTTTGCGACGATAAGGTCGAACTTGCCTTCGAGCGGGAGGTCCTTAACGGCATCGAAGAGGTCGCCCTCCAGGCACTCCACCCTCTCGATGACGTCGTTTACGAGCGCGTTCTTTACGGTGGTCTCTATGGCGTCGGGCGAGTTGTCGGTTGCGAGGACAAGGGCACGGGGGACTTCCATGGCGATACAGACCGACACACATCCGCTCCCGGTGCAGAGGTCGAGCACCATGGGCTTTTCGGGACCCGGCTTGAGCGCATTTACCGACTCCTCGACCAGATGCTCGGTCTCGGGACGCGGTATGAGCACGGCGGGGCCGACCATGAAGCCCACCCCCCGGAACTCCGTCTCTCCGATTATGTACTGGAGCGGCTCCCTCTTGAGCCTCCTCTCCACCCACCCTTCCAGGGTCTTCCGGTTGGACTCCCCAAAGGGCATGGCGCGGATTTGTATGATCTGCGAGGGCTTCGTGCCCAGAATCTGGGAGAGCATCAAGAGCGCCTCCCTCCGGGCGCCGCTTATCCCGTTTTCCTTGAGCCTATCTTCCGTGCGCGAGATGGCGTCCCATATCGTCCCCGCCACGACGCTACCTTTTCCGGGGCTTTATGACCGTCCCCACACCCGCGTCGGTGAAGACCTCCAGCAGAACGGCGTGCTCCACCCTGCCGTCTATTATGTGCGCGGAGGTAACGTCCCGGGCGACCGCCTCGATGCAGCACTTGAGCTTGGGTATCATCCCCCCGGTCGCGACCTTCCTGGTTATAAGGGACCTGGCCTCGGAGAGGCTTAGCGAGTTCAGGAGCTTTTTCTTCTTATCTATCACGCCCTTTACGTCGGTAAGGAGTATGAGCTTTTCGGCCTTCAGGGAGGAGGCTATCTTCCCGGCGACGGCGTCGGCGTTTATGTTGTAGCTGGCGCCCTTATCGTCCCCGCCGACCGGGGCTATTACCGGGATGAAGTTGCCCTCGTCGAGGCTCGCTATGAGGCTCGAGTCTATGGACTCGACCTCCCCGGCCATGCCCATCTCCTCGCCGCGTATCTTAAGCCTCCTGGCCTTTATGGTGGCGCCGTCCTTCCCTCCGAAGCCCACGGCCCTGCCGCCGAAGTGGTTTATGAGACCCACTATCTCTTTATTCACCTTCCCGACGAGCACCATCTCCACGACGTCCATGGTGTCGGCGTCGGTGACGCGGATGCCCTTGACGAACCGGCTCTCCTTGCCGAGCCGTTCGAGGAGCCCGCCTATCTGCGGCCCGCCGCCGTGGACGATGACCGGGTTTATGCCCACGTACTTCATCAGCACTATGTCCCGGGCGAAGCTCCGCTTAAGGTCTTCCTCGGCCATAGCGCTCCCGCCGTACTTTATGACGACGGTCTTCCCGTAAAACTTCTTTATGTACGGGAAGGCCTCGAAGAGGACTTTTATTTTCTCTATATGTTTTTTCATAAGTCTCTACTAATAATCGTTCTTTCCGCATCACGCATCACGCACACGTGTTACGGCCTTTCATTCGCATCACGGCCCTTAAAGTATATACCTGGACAGGTCCTCGTCTTTCAATATCTCGGAAAGCCTTTCCATGACGTAGCCGCTGTCCACCACTAACTTCTTCTCCTTCATGTCCGGAGCGTTGAAGGATATGTCGTCCAGTACCCGCTCCATGACGGTGTGGAGCCTCCTGGCCCCTATGTTCTCCATGCTGTCGTTCACCTTCGTGGCTATGGCGGCTATCTCCTCCACGGCGTCGTCGGTAAAGACGAGCTCTACCCCCTCGGTCTCGAGGAGCGCTATCGACTGTTTCAGGAGCGCGTTCTCAGGCTCCGTGAGTATCTTTATGAAGTCCCCCTTGCCGAGGCTCGTGAGCTCCACCCTTATGGGAAAGCGGCCCTGGAACTCGGGTATGAGGTCCGAGGGTTTCGAGATGTGGAACGCGCCGGAGGCGATAAAGAGTATGTGGTCGGTCTTTACCATCCCGTGCTTGGTGTTGACGGTCGAGCCCTCGACTATCGGCAGGAGGTCCCTCTGCACGCCCTCCCTGGATACGTCCGGGCCCTGGCCGGCCTGGCGGCCCGCAATCTTATCTATCTCGTCTATGAAGACTATGCCCGACTGCTCGACCCTCTCTATGGCCTCTTTCCTGACCCTGTCCATGTCGATAAGCCTCTGGGCCTCCTCCTGGGTGAGTATCTCGAGGGCATCGGGGACCTTGACCTTCCTCCTCCGGGTCTTCTTGGGGAAGATGTTGGAGAACATCTCCTTCATGTCCATCTCCTCCACGCCGGCCGACGAGAATATCTCCACCATGGGCATCTTCTGGTGCTCGGCCTGGTCGACTTCGACGGCCCTCTCGTCGAGCTTGCCCTCCTTCAAGAGCCCCCGGAGTTTTTCCCTGGTGTCTTTATGCGGCGCGCCTTCCCCGTGTCTCTCATCGCCCCCCGAAACGTGGCCGGGGGGGCCGGGGGGATGGTAGGGGTAAGCCGACGATGTCGGCGCGGGGAGGAGCGTATCGAGAA
>JAZGJJ010000213.1 GCA_036482575.1 Thermodesulfobacteriota bacterium | reverse complement strand
CATCTAAAAAATATATCGCCATCCGCCGGAAAAGTCAAGCCGTCCGCGGCTTAAAGTCAAGCCGTCCCCCGGAGGCCTTTTTACCATAGGCCTCTTGAATGGCCCGCGTTATCCCGCCCGGCCTGCCGTTGCCTATCTTCCCGCCGTCGACCTCTACAAGCGGCACGACCTCGAGTATGGAACTCGTAAGGAACGCCTCGTCGCTTTGCCGAAGCTCGTCGAGCGAGACGGGTGCCTCGACTACCGGTACGGACCCCTCTTCGGCCAGGCGGATAACCGCCGCTCTGGTTATGCCGGGAAGGCACCCCGTGCCGAGCGGCGGCGTCTTTATGGTCCCGTCCGCCACGATGAATATGTTGGCGGCCGTCCCCTCTATAAGCGTTCCGTCCTCTTCGGTAAATATCCCCTCGACCGCCCCGCGCTTATGGGCCTCGGCCTTGCCGAGTATGTTGGGCAGGAAGTTCGTGCTCTTAACACCCCTTACGGCGGGCCCCCGTCCCCTTAGCGACACCGCGCTTATCCCCTTCTCCCGGTACAGGGCCACAAGCCCGGTATCCACCTCCTTCGCGGTCATCAGAACGGTCGGGGGGGGGGGGAGGGGGGCGGCGGCGGTCCTCTCGGGCAGCGCGTACCCCCCGTAGTCGACCCCCCGCGAGAGGGTTATCCTGACGGAGGCGTCCCGGCCGGTAAGTCCGTTCAGGGTGAGGAGTTCGTTTAGCTTGCCCTCTATCCCGCTTAGCGCGTCGGTGGGGATATTAACGGTTTTTGCTCCGGCCTTGAGCCTCTCGAGGTGCTCTTCCAGGAGGAATACCCGCCCGTTGTAGGCCTTCATGGTCTCGAAGAGGGCGTCCCCGTATGTAAAGCCCCTGTCGAAGACCGAGACCATGGCCTTCTCGGGCGCGACGAACCTTCCGTTCAGGTAGAGTTTTTCTTTTTCTCCGGTCATCTTTTATGGGTAGCGGGGTGGCCCGCCAGGGCAGTCTCCGGCAGCAGGCCGAGGACCTTCAGGAAGTCCTTAGCCTTTAGCAGGGTCTCTTCGTACTCGGCCTCGGGGTCCGAGTCCGCGACTATGCCTCCCCCGACGCTCAGATGCAGTGTCCCGTCCTTGCAGAGCGCGGTCCTTATGGCCATTGAGAGGTCCATCCCGCCGCCTGTGTCCATCCACCCCATCGCACCCGTATAGATGCCCCTCGGTGCGGGTTCGATCTCGTCTATTATCTCCATTGCCCTTATCTTGGGCGTCCCGGTAATCGACCCGCCCGGGAAGACGGCCTTCAAGGCCTCTGCCGGTCCAACCCCCGGCCGGAGCCTTCCGGTAACGGTCGATACCATGTGGTGCAGGTGAGGGTAGGTCTCCAGGGCTTCGAACTCCGACACCTCTACCGTGCCGGCGACCGAGACCTTGCCGAGGTCGCTTCTTTCGAGGTCGACTACCATTACGTGTTCGGCCCTTTCTTTCGGGCTATTCTTGAGCTCTTCCACCAGGGCGCGGTCTTCCTCCGGGGTGGCCCCCCTGGGCCTCGTGCCCTTTATGGGCTGGGTCTCTATAAGGCCGTCCGCTATCTTCAGGAGCCGCTCCGGGGAGTTCGATACTATCTGGAAGCCGTCGAACTCCATATAGGAGGCAAAGCGCCCCGCGCCGTGCCGCGAGAGGGCCAGGTAGAGCTCGAAAGGGTCCCCGGAGAAGGGGACCGAGAGTTTCTGGGAAAGGTTTATCTGGTATATGTCTCCGGCGGAGATATACTCCTTTGCCTTCTTTACGGCGGCTATGTACTCCTCCTTCATGAAGTTGGAGGAGAGGGTTTTTTCCCCCTTTTCCCCTGGCCCGGCCAGGGCAGGGGAGGGGGGTGAGGGGGGGGAGGCGAGAACTTCCTTGAACTCCTCGAACCGCTCCCTTAGTCCCGCTATACCCGGCGTTTCCGCGGACACGAGGTATCCTTCCGCTTCACTATGGTCGTAGACGAAGACAGGGTCGTAAAAACCCAGATAGGCAAGGGGCACGCCGTCCGTGGCCTCAGCGGAGGCGGGCTTGCGGGACGTCCCTCCGGGACGCCCTTCGATAAAGTCCTTCAGGTCGTATGAGAAGTAGCCCACCGCCCCGCCATTAAAGGGGAAGTGGAAGAGACTTTTTTTGTCGGGACGGTACCTTTTCAGCAGTTCCGAGAGGGCGGAGAGGAAATCTTTTTCCATTTCCCCCCCCTTTCCCGCACCGTCCACGAACGTCCCTCCGGCCTCGGAGGTGAGCACGGAAAAAGGCTCGGCCGAGACAAAGGAGAATCTTTTCCCTTTACCCCCCCCCTCTCCCTTCCTTCCCTTTAGTGGTCCGCCCGAGACTATGAAGGGATTGCGCCTCCCCCTTATGGCCCGGAAGGCCTCCTCGGGGGAGACCCCTTTTATCGACTCCACGCGCATCCTTTTAATTTATAACCTTTTCTATTGCCGGTCAAGGTCGAATGAGGGGAGGGTATTGTAAAAAAACCCTTGCTCTTTTAAGAATTACGTTATAAAATCGATGGTTAGAGGCCAAGGTCAAGCTATATGAGAGTTCTGCCCTACATAATCGTCTTTATGGTGCCGCTCCTCGTGCCCGTCCCGGCCGCAGCGGACATCTATTCCTACACCGACGAGAACGGTGTCGTCCACATAACCAACGTCCCGACCTCTTCCAAGTTCAAGCTTCTCATGCGCGAGAGGGGATCGAGGGGCAACGTCGACACCTCCATCGAGCGGGCCATCAAGAAAGCTTCGGGCAGGTACGGCGTGGACGAAGAGCTTATAAGGGCGGTCATAAAGGCGGAGTCCAACTTCGACACCAATGCCGTATCCAGGAGGGGTGCGAGGGGGCTCATGCAGCTTATGCCCGATACCGCGAAGGAGATGGGTGTAAGCGACGTACACAATCCCTCCCAGAACATCGACGGGGGCGTGAAGTACCTGAGGAAGATGCTGGATAAGTTCAAATGGAACGTCCGTCTTGCCCTGGCCGCATACAACGCCGGGGCGCCGGCGGTGCGCAAGTACGGTAAAGTCCCGCCATACAAAGAGACCCGCCTTTACGTGGCCAAGGTACTCCGTTACCACAAACAGTACATGGCGAGAGGCTAAATGCTCCAGGGCAGGAAGGAAGATCTATGGAACCTGCCCAACATCCTCTCTACCGTAAGGATAGCGACCGCGCCTCTGCTGGTACTCATGCTTCTTTCGCCGGGGGAGGTCCTGAGCGCCATGGCGTCGGTCATCTTCCTGGTCGTCTGCCTTACCGACTGGCTCGACGGCTACCTGGCGAGGAAGATGTCGGTGGTGACTCCTCTCGGAAAGTTCCTCGACCCGCTTGCCGATAAGCTCCTCATAGTCACCGCCTTCATAATGCTCATCCCGCTCGACCGCGTACCGGCCTGGATGGTGGCCCTGATAATAATGAGGGAGCTGGCCGTAACCGGGCTGAGGACCGTGGCGGTCAACATGGGGGTCGTGATCGACGCGAGCACGTTCGGGAAGGTCAAGACCGTGGCCCAGATAACGTGCCTCGTCCCGCTCATTATGCACTACCCCTTCTTCGGGGTGGACTTCCATGGGATCGGCACCGTGTTCCTCTGGATCGCCTTCGTGCTTACCATCTGGTCGGGGGTGGACTACTTCGTTAAGTTTTTCAGGGGTGCGGGGCGCACGGCAACGCCGGAGTAAGCTCTTGCACCTTCTTATTATCGTCACACGCCCCTTGACAACGGCATGCGTTTAGTAATACCATAGCAACCCATAACGGTTCGCGGGAGTAGCTCAGTTGGTAGAGCACAACCTTGCCAAGGTTGGGGTCGCGGGTTCGAATCCCGTCTCCCGCTCCATCAAACTTGAGAGGCCTTCCGGCCTCTGTATTTTTATCTGGAGGGGCGTGTGTCAGTTAAATCCACCGTAAATGCGAGGATGGAAAAGCTCAAGGGGTACCTCGGGGAGAAGGGGCTGAAGGCCACATCCCAGCGCGACCGCATAGCCGACGCCTTCTTCAGGACCACCACCCACATAAGTCTGGAAGAGCTCTTGAAGAGAGTCAAGAGGAAGAACTCGTCTGTGGGGTACGCGACGGTCTACAGGACCATGAAACTCCTCACCGAGAGCGGCCTGGCGCTGGAGAGGCAGTTCGGCGACGGCCAGACCCGCTATGAGAACCTGCCCGAGGACGGCCACCACGACCACATAATCTGCATCAAGTGTTCCATGATAGTCGAATTCCACAACAAGAAAATCGAAGACCTTCAGGCCGAGACGGCGAAGAAGTTAGGCTTCAAGGTGTTGAACCACAAGCTCGAGCTCTACGGCTACTGCAGGGACTGCGCCTGAAGACGTAAGGCCGGCGGACGGTAATAAACCGTTTTCCGTGCAACTTCGAAGCCGCTCCGATTGGACAGCCGCCCCGATGGGGTGGCGGAAATTTTTTCCCTTGACATTGAAAGTGAATTTCAATATCATTTAGCCTATGCACGGTCACGGCAGCGAAAAAGAGAACCCGAAAGACGACGCCAGGCGGCTCGTACTCGTCGGCAACCCGAACGTCGGGAAGAGCGTGTTCTTCGGCGTGCTTACGGGCAAGTACGCCACGGTCTCCAACTACCCGGGCACCACGGTCGAGGTCTCGCGCGGCACGGCGTGGATAAAGGACGAGAGGGTCCGGGTGGTGGACAGCCCGGGGATAAACAGCCTGGTGCCTACCTCCGAGGACGAGCGGGTCACGAGGGACATACTCCTTACCGAGGACGTCGATTCGGTCCTTCAGGTGGTGGACTCGAAGAACCTGAGGCGGGGGCTCCTCGTAACGGTCCAGCTGCTTGAGATGGGGCTCCCCGTGATCGTGGCCCTCAACATGTACGACGAGGCCGGGCAGAGGGGCATACACCTGGATACCGAGGGGCTCGAGAAGGAACTCGGCCTCGAGGCCGTGCCCACCATAGCCACACAGAGGTGGGGGGTGGAGAAGGTAAAGGAGCGTGTCTTCAAGAGCCAAGGCTCCAAAACCGACTTGCGCTACCCGGCCTTCATAGAGCAGGGGCTCGGAGAGATAGAGGCGCTTTTGCCGGAGTGCCGCATATCGAAGAGGTCGGTGGCCGTAATGCTCCTCTCCGGCGACGCCACGCTCGACAACTGGCTTTACGAGAACGTCGATCCGGCCGGGGTGGAGATGATAGGGGAGATACGCTCGCGTATAGAGGGACGCTATTCGCAGCCCGTGGGCTACGTCATAAACCGGGAGAGGCTCCGGGCGGCGGACAACATCGTCAGGAAGGTGATGCGCGAGGAGCCGTTTACGGGCGGCCGCGTTACGGAGTTCCTGGGGCGCGTGTCCATGCACCCGGTGTGGGGGCTGGGGGTCCTCGCGGTGGTCCTGACTTTCATGTACGAGTTCGTGGGGGTGTTCGGGGCCGGGACGAGTGTCGACTTCCTCGAGAGCGTGGTCTTCGGCGAGTATTTGAACCCCTGGGTCACTAGGGTCGCCGAGGCCCTCATACCATGGCAGATCCTGCAGGACCTCCTCGTGGGCCCGTACGGGGTAGTGACCATGGCGCTTACATACGCGGTGGCCATAGTGCTCCCCATAGTGGGCTACTTCTTCATCTTCTTCAGCTTCCTCGAGGACTCGGGCTACCTGCCCCGGCTTGCCATCATGGTGGACAGGGTATTCAGGATGATGGGCCTTAACGGGAAGGCCGTGCTCCCGATGGTGCTGGGGCTTGGCTGCGCCACCATGGCTACCATGACGACCCGTATACTCGAGACGAAGAAGGAGAGGGTCATAGTGACGCTCCTCCTCGCTCTAGGCGTGCCGTGCTCCGCCCAGCTCGGCGTCATACTCGGCATGCTCGGCTCGGTATCGTTTACGGCGATGCTCTGGTGGGCGGGAGTGGTGGTGGGGGTCCTCTTTATCGTCGCCTATCTCGCCTCGCGCGTCCTGCCGGGGGAGACCTCGGACTTCATTCTCGAGATACCGCCCATAAGGATGCCGCAGCTCTCCAACATTGCGCTTAAGACCATGGTAAGGGTGGAGTGGTACCTGAAGGAGGCGGTCCCGCTCTTTGTTCTCGGCACGCTCGTTCTTTTCGTCCTTGACCGGCTGGACCTTTTGAAGGCCATAGAGGTTTTAGCCGCCCCGGTTATCGTGGGGCTTCTGGACCTTCCGTCCAAGGCCACCGAGGCCTTCCTTATAGGGTTCCTCCGGAGGGACTACGGGGCCGCCGGGCTCTTCGCGCTCCAGAAGGACGGGCTTCTGGACAACATACAGATAGTGGTGAGCCTAGTCACGATGACGCTCTTCGTCCCGTGCATAGCGAACTTCTTCATGATAGTAAAGGAGAGGGGTATCAAGGCGGCGTTCTGGATGGCGGCCTTCATATTCCCGTTCGCGCTCCTTGTGGGCGCGGTGCTCAATCAGGTATTAAGGTCCTTGAAAGTTTCCTTGTAGAGAGGGGGAGAGATGCCGGAAGAAAAAGTAGTAGCCGAGATACTCGAGTTCGTGTGGACATTGAGGGAGAGGGGGAGCGACTCCGTCACCGAACTCCTCCAGGTGGGTGAAGTGGCCGAGACCGGGGCCGGCCCCGAGACGCTTAAAGAGATGGAGGTCTCCGGGCTTCTCTCTCTGGACGGAGACGCGGTCGGCCTTACCGACAAGGGGGAGGGCCTTGCCCGCGAGGCCATAAGGAGGCACAGGCTCGCCGAGCTCCTTCTCTCCGAGGTGCTCGACATAGAGGAGGGGAGCATCGAGGAGCACGCCTGCAGCTTCGAGCACTCCCTTTCGGCCGTGGTCACCGAAAGTATCTGCACGCTTCTGGGCCATCCCCCGGCCTGCCCGCACGGCCTTCCCATCCCGCGCGGGGATTGTTGCAACAGGACCCGAAGCACGGTCGAGCCGCTGGTAAAGGCGCTAAGCGAGCTCAGTGTGGGCGAGAGCGGGCGGATAACGTTCATCGTCCCGCGCACCCATAAGAGGCTCGACAAGCTCGGCACAATGGGCCTCGTGCCCGGAAGCAGGATCAGGCTTCACCAGAAGCATCCCGCCTTCGTCATAGAGATAGGCGAGACCACCCTCGCTCTCGACCCCGACATAGCCCGGGAGATATACGTAAGAAGGGGCGGCTGAGTCCGGCCGGGCTGCCCCCCCGGGAACATCTGGCGGAGTCTATTGAAAATGATATTCAATATCATGATTGTCAGGGCCGTTGCGGGAAGATGAGCCGGGTCGGCCGGGGGGGGGGCCACGAGAATGCTGAAAAGTGTCCAAAAACTTCACAGGATGGCGGGGCTCATATCGGTGGCCCTGGTCCTGGTCATTACCGTTACGGGGCTCCTGCTGAACCACAGGGAAGGGCTTGCGCTGTATGAGAGCTATGCCGAGGGCTCGTTCGTGCTATGGCTATACGGGGGAGGCGAGGGGGGGGAGGGGGGGGAGTTCTCCGACGAGCCCCCCACCTGGGGAAGGGTGCTTACGGCGTTTCACGCGGGCAGGTTCTTCGGAAGCGAGGTCAGCCTGTTCCTGGACCTTATGGGGGCCGTGCTCGTCGCCCTGGCTTTTACCGGGCCGTATATCTGGCTCAAGAGGCGCAGGATGACCGGCGCGAGCGCCTCGGAGGTGGGCGAGGACGCCCTCGAGGAGGTCGTCTTAGAGAGGAGCGAGCAGCTCAGGAGCGTGAAGGAGGCGGCCACGGGGCTTCTGGAGAGGGCCGCCACCCTCCACGACATCTCGGAACACGTCCTCCATCACGTGGAGGAGGCCCACGGCGACGGCGCCTCGATAGGAAGGGACGCCTCCGAGATAGAGGGGCACTTGAAGGAACTGGATGCGAGCATGCACAAGCTTATCACGAGGATCGAGGGGCTTAGGAAGGAGGTAACGTCGGGCTGAAAAATTTTTTGAGACGCCAATGAAAATGATAATCAATATCAAAAGAAGAACGGAGGGAGGGAAGCTATGAGGGTACTTTTAACCGGGGCGGCGGCGGTGTTTTTTATGCTGCTTCTTCCGTGCTCCGCGGCAATGGCCGAGAGCGACATCGAGAGGCTCGAGCGCAAGATCGACGCGCTCATGCGGGAGGTCGAGGCATTGAAGGCCAAGGAGGAGGTGGTCGGCGAGCTTAAGAGCGAGATAGAAGCGCTCAAGGCGAGCGACAGGGACGTTGAGACGATAAGGAGGGCCGTAAGCCGGATGGAGGAGAGCGAGCAGGAGATGGAGGAGCTCCGCGAGGAGGTCGCCTCCATAAGGGACAGGGGTTTCGAGTTCCTCGACCGCACCACCATAGGCGGCTACGGCGAGCTCCACTATAACGACTACAAGAGCGAGGACAAGGACAGCTCCATAGACTTCCACCGCTTCGTGCTTTTCTTCTCGCACGAGATAAACGACTGGATAAGGTTCGACTCGGAGGTCGAGCTGGAGCACAGCCTCTCTGGAGAAGGCAAGAGCGGCGAGGTCGAGCTCGAGCAGGCCTACCTGGACTTCATGCTCTCCAAGCGGATAAACGTGAGGGCGGGGTTGATGCTCATGCCGGTGGGCATCATGAACGAGACGCACGAGCCGCCGACCTTCTACGGCGTCGAGCGCCCGGATATGGACAAGAAGATAATACCCACCACCTGGTGGGAGGCCGGCGTGGGCATATACGGCGAGATCCTGCCCGGGCTCAACTACAGGCTCTACGGCGTCTCAAGCCTCGACGCCTCGGGTTTTAGCGCCTCGAGCGGCCTGCGCGGCGGAAGGCAGAAGGTCTCGAAGGCCAGGGCCGAGGACCTCGCGCTTACCGGAAGGCTCGAATACACGGGCCTCCCGGGGCTTAAGATAGGCGGCTCGTTCTTCTGGGGCGATACGAGCCAGAACGACGACGCCTACGGCGACGCCACCGTTACCATCCTGGAAGGCGACGTCCAGGCCAGCATCTGGCAGTTCGACTTCAAGGGCCAGTACGCGCACGTCTATCTGGACGACGCGTACGAGGTAAGCACCGCCAACGCCGAGGCCGTGGGAGAGGAGATGTACGGCTGGTACGTCGAGGGCGGTTTTAGGCTGCTGGGCCTTATATTCCCGGAGAGCGAACAGGAGTTCGCGCTCTTCGCCCGCTACTCCGAGTACGACACGCAGGACGAGGTGGCCTCGGGCTTTACGGCCGACGGCAAGAACGACGTGGAGGTCCTGACGATCGGGCTTGATTACAAGCCCCATCCGAATATTGTCATCAAGTTGGACTACCAGGACCGCGACAACGACTCATCCACGATCAAGGCGGCGGACCAGTTCAACCTCGGAGTAGGTTACTGGTTTTAGGCATGGGGGGAGCATAAGCGGCGGGTGGTGAAGCTCCCCCCATAGGGGCTTTTGTACTAAGGAGGCACGGGTGCGCGGTTCAGGGTTATTGCTGGCTTTCTTTCTCGCGGCCGCGGCGCCGGACGCCGCGGCCGCGGCCGTGCGCGAGTACGCGACCGAGCAGGAGGTGCTGGAGCGTGCCTTCCCCGGAGCGGAGATTGAGAAGAAGAGGCTCAAGATATCCCCCGGGGAGAGGGAGCGGATAGAGGAGCTTATAAAGGGGAAGTACTTCAAAAAGAGTATCTCCTTCCATATTGCCCGAAAGGAGGGGAGGACGCTCGGCTACGCGACCGTGCCCAACGAGGTGGGCAAGACCAGGAGGATAACCTTTATGGTCGTAATGGACCGGGACGGTAAGGTAAAGAGCGTGGACATACTCGTCTTCAGGGAATCCCACGGCTACGAGATAGAGAACCCCCGTTGGCGGAAGCAGTTCGAGGGGAAGACCATTGAGGACCCCATAAGGCCCAGGCGCGACATAAAGAACATAAGCGGCGCTACTCTTTCGGTGCGCGCCGTCACAAGGGGGGTAAAGAAGGCGCTGGCGGCGTTCGAGGTCTTAAGGCCGAGGCTTGAGGAGTAGGGGGAATTATAATCCGCGCCCTCAAGCAAAAAGGGGACACCCCTTGCACAACTTCCAACGAGGGGGTATGATGGGGCCATTCCATGAATACCCCACCCCGGATATTATGGTGGACGGCCGGGCTGATTTCCTTTGCCGCCTTGACCGTCCTCGTCCACCGCTACGTAAGCCTTAATGTCTACGCCCTGATGTTCCCGGAAGAGGGGACGGTGCGTATCACCGACTTCATCTACCACCTGATAATCGTCAAGGCCTTCTGGGCCGGGGAGATAACGACCATATACGGCTTCGAGGCCCAGAAGGCCGCGATAGACGCCTTCTTCGGCAGGGAGGCGCACTTCGTGATGCCCGTGGCCGTCACTCCCACGGCGCTCGTTTTGTGGCTGCCGTTCGTACTCGCGGCCCGGGTCGACGTTGCGCTTGCCAGTACGCTCTGGGTGTCCGCTTCTCTGGCGCTGCTCGCCGTAGGGCTCGTAAAAAGCGGCGCCTTTCTCGTTGCGCGGGAGCGTGGCGCCTTCGGGATACTCATAGTCGCCATGATCATCATCATGACGTCGTTCCTTATGCAGTTGGCCATTTCGCTCGGCCAGGGCTCCCTGATGGCGTGCGGCGCGATGCTCCTTATGTTCGCGGAGATGATGGAGGCCGGAAAGGCCGGCAGGCCGATACGCAAGTGGTTGGTGCTTCCGCTCGTGCTGCTCCTCTCGCTTAAGATGCCGTACGCGGCGGCCGGTATAATGCTGCTGCTGATCTTCGGGTACGTCTACGAAGCGGTGCTGTCCGCCGCTTTACTACTCCTGTCGGTGGCATCGCTGGTGCTTGTGTTCGGCCCCGGACTCCTGACCGACTGGTTCGCCCAGTGCGCCCTGTACCTCGAGCCGGGACTGCCCGAGGGCTATATACAGCTGGCGTTTTTCAGGCAGAGTACCTTCAGGGCCGCTTACGCACCCTTGCTGGGCGATGGGGCCGCAGCGGGCATATCCGAGACCGTGGTCATTGCGGGTGGCCTGGTCTCCGGCCTTCTGGCCCTCGCAAGACATCTCCACCCGCGGGCGCGTACCGTCTTAAACGAGAGGCTTACGGAAAGGCAGCACGCGGTCGCATTCTTCGCCCTGCTACTCCTGTTTCTGCCCTATCTGGGTATCTCCGAGGATCTGCTGTTGATGGTGCCGTTCGTAATCGCCCATCCGGTGTCGGGGGGCGGCGGCGGGGGGGGGGATCGCTCCTTCTTTAACGTTAAGGGTGCGGCGGTCTGTATCTGTCTGTTTCTTATTTTAAACTATCATCTCTGGCATTTATATCAGTACCTGTGGCTCTTGTGGTTTGTGAAAGTGGGTGTTTTATCCTACTTGTACCTGGCGGCCGGCCGGGCGGCTGGGGGGCCGGGGGAGGGGGGGGGAGGGCGCCCTCTTGCGGAAAACCGTAACCGGGTGTAATATAACGGTAGAATGACTTCACTGACCATACTCAGCTTCTTCGGCGGCATAATGCTGCTGCTTTACGGCATGAAGGTCGTGGGGCAGGGGCTGCAGAAGGCCGCCGGAGCGAAGCTCCGGGGCTTTCTCCTTACGGCCACGAATAACCGCTTTAAGGGCGTGGCCGTGGGCGCGGCCACAACCGCGCTCATGCAGAGCTCGAGCGCGACGACCGTAATGCTCGTGGGCTTCGTCGGCTCCGGGCTTATGGGCCTTGCCGAGACCATGGGCGTCATACTCGGCGCGGATATAGGCACCACGCTCACCGTCCAGCTCCTCGCCTTCAAGGTATACGACTACGCGGTCGGGATGATAGGCGTGGGCCTGGCCATTCGCTTCATGGCCGGGAGCGGGCCGCTCAGGGAAGGGGGGCACGTGCTTCTCGGCTTCGGCTTCGTATTCCTCTCGCTTAAGATACTCATGGATGCGTTTGCGCCGCTGGCCGAAGACCCGGTCATGGGCGAGATTATCCTCGGCGTCGGCCGCGACCCGCTGGCGGGCATAATAGTAGCCGCCCTCCTTACCGCCGTATTCCAGTCCTCCGCCGCCACGCTCGGGCTGGCCATAACGGCCGCGCACTCCGGGGTCCTGACCATAGACGCGGCAATGCCCATAGTGCTCGGCGCGAACATAGGCACCTGCTCCACGGCTGTCCTTTCGAGCATGGGTGCGCCCGTGGACGCGAAGAGGGTGGCGCTCGCGCACATACTATTCAAGGTGCTCGGCGTCATAATCGTCCTGCCCTTTCTCGGTGTCTTTACGGACCTCGTGGCCGCGGTGAGCTCGGACCCGGCAAGGCAGGTCGCCTTCGCGCACACCGTCTTCAACATAGCTATAGCCGTGACGTTCCTGCCCTTCACCGGGCCTTTTACCCGTCTTGTGCAGTACCTTCTTCCCCAGAGGGTCGAGGAAAGGAGGTTCGGCCCCAGGTACCTCGACCCGCTGGTCCTGACCTCGTCGTCGCTCGCGCTCGGGCAGGCCACGAGGGAGGCGTTAAGACTCGCCGATATCGTCCAGGAGATGCTGCGTTCCTCCATAGAGGTCTTCAAAAGGGACGATAAGGGCCTCGTCGAAAAGCTCGAAGAGACGGATAACGACGTGGACCTCCTCGACAGGGAGATAAAGCTCTACCTGGCAAAACTCTCCCGGGAGAGCCTCTCCGAGGAGCAGGTGCGGCGCGAGTTGGAGATAATGGCCTTCACAAACAACCTCGAAAACATAGGGGACGTGATAGACAAGAACCTTATGGACCTCGCGAGGAAGAAGATAAAGAAGCAGCACTCGTTCTCGGAGGAGGGGACGGGCGAGATAGCCGAGCTGCACGCGAAGGTAATGGAGAACTTCGAGCTCGGGGTGGCGGCCTTCACTTCGAGCGACCCGGAGCTCGCAAGGCGCCTCCTGGACCACAAGGCAAAGATCGCGGGGCTTGAGAGAGAGATGCGCGAGGCGCACATCGAGAGGCTTCACAGGGGGCTCAAGGAGTCCATGGATACGAGCTCCATACACCTCGACGTCCTCTCGAATCTAAAGAGGATAAACTCCTACATAACCAACGTCGCCTACCAGATTGTCGAACGGGAGCGCAAGGAGTAGCGTTCTTTAAGTTACAGGCTATAATATGTCCATGAAGAACTACGACGTCCTCATAGTAGGCTCAGGTCCCGGTGGGGAGAAGGCAGCGGTGCAGGCCTCGAAGCTCGGCAAGTCCGTGGCCGTCATAGAGCGCAGTCCCTATATAGGCGGGGCCGGGCTGCATACCGGCACCCTTCCGAGCAAGACGCTCCGCGAGACGGCCGTCTTCCTCGCCGCCTTCAAGGAGAGGGCCGCCCTGGGTTTTCAGTGCACGCTCGGCAGGGACGTAGCCCTCGGCGAGCTCATCCACAGGAAGAGCGAAGTCATACGCAAGCAGATGGGCGTCGTAATCGACCAGCTGAGCAGGAATAATATCGAGGTGGTCTACGGCGAGGCCTCGTTCAAAGACCCGCATACCCTCCTTGTCAGTACCCCCGAGGGGGGGGAAGGGGGGGAAGGGGGGAGTGAGGAACTCCGTGGGGAGGTAATCGTGCTCGCGCCCGGCACCAGCCCTGCCAGGCCGCCGGGGGTGCCGTTCGAGGAAGACGATATTTACGACAGCGATACCATACTCGACCTGAACAAGATCCCCGGCTCGCTTACGGTGGTTGGCGGGGGGGTGATAGGCTGCGAATACGCCTGCATATTCGCCTGCCTCGGCGTGAAAGTTACGCTCGTCGAAAAGAGGTCTGAGATTCTCGGCTTCGCCGACAGGGAGATAGTCGAGAGCCTCATGTACTGGATGAGGCACTCGGCCATAACCCTGAGGCTCGGCGAAGAGGTCGTGGAAATAAAAAAAGAAAAGCCCGGCAGGGTGGTAACGACGCTCAAGAGCGGCAAGGTCATAGCCACGGAAAAACTCCTCTACACCATGGGGAGGGTGGGCAACACCGTCGCCTTGAAGCTCGACAGGGTAGGCATAGAGGCGGATAAGAGGGGCCTCCTCAAGGTGAATGGGGCCTTCCAGACCCCGGTCGCCCACATCTACGCCGTTGGCGACGTCATAGGTTTTCCCTCGCTTGCATCCACCTCCAGGGAGCAGGGCCGGAGGGCCGTATGCCATGCGTTCGAAAGGGAGGGGGTCACCTGCGAGATACCCGGCTACCTCCCTTACGGAATATACACCATCCCGGAGATATCCATGGTCGGCGAGACCGAAGAGGCCTTGACAGAAAAGGGGGTGTCCTACGAGACCGGCTCGGCCTTCTTCCACGAGGTGGCCAGGGGGCAGATAAGCGGCGACGTCCACGGCATGCTGAAACTCATATTCGACAGGGAGACGAGGAAACTCCTCGGCGTGCACATCGTCTGCGAGAGGGCTTCCGAGCTCATACACATCGGGCAGGCGGTGATGAACTTCGGCGGGACGATAGATTACTTCAAGGACGTCGTCTTCAACTACCCCACGCTCTCGGACGCCTACAAGCAGGCCGCCATGAACGGGCTGAATAAGCTTTAGGCGCCGTGGTTCTTCCATCCCTGACGAGGCGGCAGTTTTTAAGGTACGGCACCCGGCTCGCGGTAGTGGGGCTCGCGGGGAAGGGCTTTTATAACACGACCTCATACGGTATAGAGCTGACGCGCGTTCCCGTAACGCTCCCGAACCTACCGCCCGTGTTCAAGGGTTTCAAAATCGCCCTCCTTAGCGACATCCATTCGTCCTTTATAGTGAGCAAGGGTCTTATAGCCGAGGCCGCGCGCCTTGCGATGGGAGAGAACCCCGACCTTATCGTCCTCGGCGGGGACTTTATCTCGGGAGAGACGAAGCTTTTATCTTCTTCTGTCGGTGGTTTCGATAGAAAGTATCTCGACCAATGCATCGAGGCGTTTTCAACCCTTGAGGCGCCGATGGGCATATTCGGGGTGCTGGGGAACCACGAGTTCTGGAGCGGGGAGGAGGCGCTGGGGGTGATAACCGAAGAGTTCTCCAAGCGGCTCGGGGTGAGGTGGCTGAGGAACGAGAGCACGGCGCTTAAGAAAGGCGATGATAAGATCGACCTCCTCGGCATAGACGACTACTGGCACGGCGGGTCGATTATAGAGGCGATGAAGGGTGTCGATGAGGAGGGGGTGAGGGTCTTACTTAGCCACAACCCGGACGTGAACGAGGAGATAGATCTACTTAAGGAGAGGGTGGACCTGGTGCTCTCGGGCCACACCCATGGTGGGCAGATATGCCTTCCGTTTTTCGGTGCGCCGTTTATCCCATCCAATAGCGGTCAGAAGTACCGGGCCGGTCTCGTCCGCGACGGCGAGCGCCAGACCTATATAACAAGAGGCGTTGGGAACCTGCTGGCCCCGATCCGCCTGAACGCCTTGCCCGAAGTTGCGGTGGTGGAGCTTGGGTAGGGGGGGTGGGGGTGCCCCTCAGGAAGACCCAAAGGCCCTCTTGATCTTCCCCATAAGCGACTTCCTCGTCACTATCTTCCTGTCCCACTTCTCCTTCCAGACCCCGAACTCTTTTGAGAGCTTCTCCGTTGTCTCAGGAGAGCGTTCCCCCTTGAAGCATACCGCCGCCACGACTTTCGGAAAGCCCGGCTCTCCCACGCCGAGGACCAGCTGCGTGGCGAAGTTACGGGTAAGGCTTCTGAAACCGTCGGGGGTAAACCTCCAGAAGTCGTGGGGGTGGTCGTGGATGCCGAACTTCATGACCGAGGTCAGGACTAGCAGACCGTCGGGCCTCAACACCCGGTGGAACTCCTCAACGGCCGTCCAGAATCTCTCGACGTGTTCGAGGGTGTCGATGGAGATGACGGTCCCCACCGAGCCGGACTCGGTATCAAGCGAGTGCACGTCCATCACCAGGTCAACGCCCGTCCCCTCCCGCATGTCGCAGCCGACGTAGGTCTTGCCCGGGAAGTAGGGGCGCAGGTCGGCGAACTCCTCCTGCCCGGCCACCTGGAGGGAGCCGAACTCGTATATGGGTTCGGGAACGTCGATGCAGTTCGCGATAATCTCGATGAGCTCTTTATTCTGCTGCAGCATAAGAAGTCAACCCTCGCTTTGGACTTTATCCCGTTGCTCCTAAGATGGCGCGGCGGAGTCAAGCGGCGTTAGAAAATTCAAACAGAAAAACCAGGGTTAGTCAACTGAAAAATTTTCTACAGGCCAGCCAGAAACTCCCTTATACTCTTCCGGTACTCTTCGGTAAGCGCTATCTCGTTATGGTCGGTACCGGGGATTACGTGGAACGTATGCTCCCCGCCCCAGCTCTCGACGAGCCGCTCGGAGTGGGTTGGAGGGATGATTGTGTCGTCCCGGGCCGCAAGGGCCAGCATAGGGGCCTTTACAGAAGGCGCGAGCGAGAGGGCGTCGAAGGGGTGCCTTAAGAGAGTGGAGACCGCCACGTACGGGAAGTGGCCCTTCGCGACACTCACAATGCTGTCGTAGGGCGAGACGAGGATCAGGCCCTTAAGCGGCCTCTCCACGGCGAGATGCACGGCCACTCCCGTGCCGAGGCTCCGGCCCATGGCCACGATTTTTTCTTTGTCTATACCCTCCCTCTTGGAAAAGTGGTCGTATATGAGGAGCGCGTCGTCGAAAAGCTCCTTCTCGCCGGGGCTTCCTTGGCTAAGGCCATAACCTCTATAATTGATAAGCGCCATGGACCAGCCCTTATATAGCTCCCTATCCGAGAGGTTCCAGCTGACCTCCTCGCCGTTCCCGCCGAAGTAGAGGAGGAGAGGGGAGCTTTTTTTCCCAACTTCGGAGTTCTTAAGGAACCACCCGTGGAGCGTCACCCCGTCCGGGGTTTTTATTCTCACCTCCTCGGCCTCGGGGAATTTTTCCCTGACGCTCCCGACGCTTTCTTCCGTGGCCTTTATCTCTAAAAAAATAAAACTCTCCTGAAAGAAGTAGAGGTAGAGGTTTATGAAAATGATGTAGCCGAACGAAGCGGCGAGCGCTATCTTTACGACGGTCCAGAGCACGTTCTTATTAACTCTCAAGGAGCACTTTCAGTACCCCCGGAGTTGCGGCGTACTTAAACGCCTCGACCCCGTCTTCAAGCGGGAATCTTTTATTAATTAGCGGCCGCACGTCGACCTTATCCTCTTCGAGCGCCCTTATGGCCGGGGGGAACGGCCCGCAGCGGGAACCCACGACGGTTATCTCGTCTATGACGAGCCGGTTAAGGTCTATAGGGCCCGACTCGGCCACGGTGGTCTTAAGTACGACCGTGCCCCTCGGGCGAACGAGCGAGATCGCCATCTCAAGCCCCCCACCCCCCCCGGCCCTGCCGGTACAATCAACAACAATATCGAATGATTTCTTTATCTCGCTGAACTCTTCGAGCAGCGCGGTCCGTATCCCCAACATGCCGAGTAGTTCGAGCTTGTCCGGGTGTTTTCCGATTGCCAGAAGTTCTGAGCCCGTTAGCGACAGCACCTGCGCCACGAGAAGCCCGAGCCTTCCGTCACCGAGGACGCAGACCCTGTCGTTGAAGCCGAGATCAACCTGCTCTATTATCTCGAAGGCTGCGGCAAGGGGCTCTGTAAAGACGGCCTCCTCGTCCGTGACCGAGTCCGGCACGATATGGAGGTTCCTCTCCGGGAGGGTTAGATATTCGGCGAAGGCGCCGTCACGCCCGAGTATGCCGAGTACGGTCCGCTCCGGACAGTGGTTGCCCATCCCCTTCTTACAGAGGCCGCACCTGTCGCAGGGAACGTTTATCTCTCCGACGACCCTCTTACCCTTGAGCGCCGGGTCCGCGCACTCCTCCACCACACCCGTGAACTCGTGGCCCAGGACCCCCTTAAAGCCCATGTAGCCCTTTACGAGTTCCAGGTCCGTGGCGCATATGCCGGCGAGCGTGACCCGCACGAGCGCCTCGCCGTCCGCCGCAGCGGGGGCAAGGTGGTCTTCAATGAACCTGAGATCTTTATCGAATACGAGCGCGCGCATGGTCATACCCTTACGGCCTTTTTAACATTTTACCCCCCGCATATCCAGGGTTGAATTGTCCCCGGTATTGGTGTAGAGTATCTGAGTTTAACCACACCATCCGAGGCAACCATATGGCAAAGGAAAAAGATATAATACTCGTCTCCAACGACGACGGCATACGCTCGGCGGGGATAAGGAAGCTCGCGCGGGCTTTGAAACCGCTCGGGGACGTGTACGTCGTCGCCCCGGACAGGGAGAAGAGTGCGGTCAGCCACTCCCTTACGCTCCACCGTCCCTTGAGGGTCGAGAGGGTCGGGCCGAACCAGTACGCCGTGGACGGCACGCCCACCGACTGCGTGAGCCTCGCGATAAACGGCGGGATACTTCCGCGGAAGCCTTCGATTGTCGTCTCCGGCATCAACAAGGGCGGCAACCTCGGCGAGGACGTAAGCTACTCGGGCACGGTGTCGGCGGCCATGGAGGGGACGCTTCTCGGCGTCCCGTCTATCGCTATCTCTCTCGTCGCGCGGGAAAAATTCGACTTCACCGCCTCGGCAAAGTTCGCAGTAAGGGTCGTAAAGAGGGTTTTAAAAAAGGGGCTTCCTCCCGATACGCTACTTAACGTGAACGTGCCGCCGGTAAAAAAAATAAAGGGCTACCGCATAACCACCCAGGGCAAGCGTACCTTCGGGGATACCGTGACCGAGAAGGTCGACCCCAGAGGCAGAAAGTACTACTGGATAGGCGGGGAGATAATCGAGTGGAGGGGAGGGAAGGACTCAGACTTCCGCGCGGTGGCGGCAGGCTGCGTCTCCATAACACCGGTACACCTCGACATGACCAACCACTCCGCTATAAGGGGGCTCAAGCGCTGGAAATTTTAAAGGGGGGGAGGGCGCCACGAAGCTAAACACAAAAGACATATACGAGAGGGCCCGGCGCAACATGGTGGAGACCCAGCTCGTCCCCCGGGGGATAAAGCAGCCCGAGGTGCTTCATGCTATGGGTGCCGTGCCGAGGCACCTCTTCGTCGAGGAAGGGCTCGAATCCCAGGCCTACGCCGACTTCCCGCTTCCCATAGGCGAGGGGCAGACCATCTCGCAGCCCTTCATAGTCGCCTACATGACCGAGGCCCTTAAGCTCAAGGGCACGGAAAAGGTGCTCGAGGTGGGTACGGGCTCGGGCTACCAGTGCGCCGTGCTCGCGCTCGTCGCCGAGCGTGTTTTCTCCATAGAGAGGATATCCACCCTGGCCTCGCGCGCCAGGCGGCTCCTCGACGAACTCCACTGCACGAACGTTGTCATAGAGGTGGGCGACGGCACCCTTGGACTTCCCAGGGAGGCCCCCTTCGACGGGATAATAGTAACGGCCGGCTCGCCGGAGATACCCGAAACATACGTCGAGCAGCTCGCGCCCGGAGGGAGGCTCATCATTCCCGTGGGAGGGGAGTTCGTCCAGGAGCTTGTGAGGGTCACGAGGACCGCTAAAGG
>JAZGJJ010000212.1 GCA_036482575.1 Thermodesulfobacteriota bacterium | reverse complement strand
GCCCCATATTGACCGCCGTGTCGAGCCTCTTCGAGACCCCGAGGAACGGGCATATCCCGAGGAAGTAGGCCAGGACGAGGTTATTCACGACGGCCGCGGATATGAATACCATAAGCGCCGAGGTCATATCGCCTTACCTCCCTTGCGGAGCGTAAAGTAGTTTATAACGCCTATCATGAGCCCGAGCGTGAGGAACGCGCCGGCCGGAAGTATCATCACTACCCAGGGGGTGAAGATATCCTCGCCCATGAGGACGAAGCCGAAGATGCTCCCGAAGCCGAACAGCTCCCTTACGGCCCCGAGCACGACCAGCACCCAGGTAAAGCCTATTCCCGTGCCGAGCGCGTCCGCCATCGACGGAAGGAGCGGGTGCTTGGAGGCGAAGAACTCGCTCCTGCTCATAATCATGCAGTTCACCACTATAAGAGGCACGTAAGGGCCGAGCGCCTTGGATATCGACGGGAACTCGGCCTTCAGGAAGATGTCGGCCAGCGTGACGAAGCCGGCTATTATGACTATGTAGGTCGGTATCCTCACCTGCTTGGGCACGAACCTTCTGAATATCGAGACCATGGTGCTCGACGAGACGACGACGAAGGTCGAGGCAAGCCCCATGGCAAGCCCGTTCATCGCGGAGTTCGAGACCGCGAGCGCCGGACACATCCCAAGGAGCATCTTTATGACCGGGTTCTCGGACCAGATGCCCTTTGTAAGCTCGTCGAATAGGGACCTCTTAACCACTACTCCGCTACCTCCCCGGTCTTTTCCTCCATTTTTTCCTCAGGCACCTCTCCCGTAAGGGGTTCCTCTTCTATGACTTCCTCTTCGAGGAGTTCGTCTTCGAGTATGGCGAGTACCACCGCGAGCCTCTTGTTTATCGCCTCGGTAACGGCCTTGCTCGATATGGTGGCGCCGGTTATGGCTTGTATCTGGTTGGGCTTATCCGGCTTCTTGTTCTTCAAGTACTCGATCCTCGGGTGGATAGCGAGCCCCCGGAACTGGCCCTCGAACTTCTCTTCGGCGATCTTATTGCCGAGCCCCGGGGTTTCGAGCTGTTCGAGTACCTTCATGCCAGAGAGGGTCTCCGCCGAGACGTTTAACCCTACCATCATGGTTATTATCGCCGCGAAGCCGGGACCCTTTGCCACGAACGCGTAGCCCGATGTACCGCCATCCCCGTCGAGCCCCCGGAATATCAGGAGTTTTTCGGGCCCCTTATCTCCGGTAATCTCCCTCTCTATCGTCTCGTAATCGACTGCCCCGGGCAGGACCGCGAATATGGCCCTCTTCTCCTCGGCCAGCCTGTTGGCCTCTATCTTCGGAGCGGCTACGATATAGAAACCGGCAAGGATGGCGCCCACGGTAAACGCGGTCCCGGTAAGCACCGCTATCATCTTGGCCGACGTATTCTTCAAGGCGCCATCCCAAAAACCTTCGGCCTGGTCCAGCTGTTAAGGAGCGGCACGATAGAGTTCATAAGCAGTATCGAGTACATGACCCCTTCCGGCAGCCCGCCGAAGAGGCGTATTATAATCACGAGGAACCCCGCGCCCACGACGAATATCCACTGCCCGGCGGGGGTCACGGGCGAGGTGACCATGTCGGTTACCATGAACCATGCCCCGAGCATCGCCCCTCCGGCGAATAGATGGAAGATGGGGTCCGGGTACTTCTCCGGGTTTATGAGCCAGAAGACAGCGCCGAATACGAATATGGAGCCGAGGTAGCCGAGAGGCAGCCTCCAGTTTATGTACCCCTTGTAGCGGAGATAGAGCCCGCCTATTATAATGCAGAGCACCGAGGTCTCGCCGAGCGAGCCCGATACGTTTCCGAAGAACAGAGAGAGCGACGAGACGTCTATCCCCTCGAACTTCATAAGCGCGAGCGGGGTGGCCTCCGAGACCGCGTCCGTGCCGGGCTCGGTCCACGTGGTTATAAGGACCGGATACGTCGCCTGCAGGAAGGCCCTGCCGAGGAGCGCGGGGTTGAATATGTTGTAGCCGAGCCCTCCGAATATCTGTTTACCCACCCCTATGGCGAAGACCGAGCCGAGCACTGCGCCGAGCAGCGGGAAAGAAGGCGGAAGTGTCAGGGCAAGGAGCATGCCGGTAATTATCGCACTCCCGTCCGAGACCGTAACGGCCCTCCCCCTGGCCCGCTGGAAAAGGTACTCCGTCCCGACCGAAGAGGCCACGCAGACCAGTACCAGAAGGAGTGCATTCAGCCCGAAGAAGTATATACTCGCAGCTACCGCGGGCACGAGCGACAGCACGACCGCGTGCATTATCCTGTGCACGTTATCGTCGGTAAGGATATGCGGCGAGGAGGATACAAGAAGCCCCTCTATCAGGCCGGTCTTCTTCTTTACCGGCGCTTCGGGCTTTTTCTCCCGGACCTCTTCTTTTTTATCTTCCGCCATAATATTAAGCGCTCGCCTCCTGCTCGGCCTCCCGGAGCTTTATCTTCCCGACCCTTATCCACTGTACAAGGGGCCTTTTCGGGGGGCATATGAACGCGCAGCAGCCGCACTCTATGCAGCTCACCCCGTCCCACCCCTTGAACCGGCTCGTAAGCGAGAGCCTCCCCATGTCCGCGATCCTGTAGGGCATAAGCCCCATGGGGCATGTCTCCACGCACCTCGCGCACCTTATGCACGGGCCGAACTCGGCGGGCTTTATCTCGCGGGCCTCCAGCACGGTTATGCCCGAGGTGCCCTTCACCACGGGCACGTCCAGGCTCGTCTGCGCCACGCCCATCATGGGGCCGCCGTTAAGGACTTCTCTCTCCAGCCCCTCTGCCTCCGTTATCCCGCCGCAGAGAGCCAAGACTTCGGCGAAGCTCGTGCCTATGCGTACCTTCAGATTTTTCGGGGTGGCCACGCCGTTGCCGCTAACGGTCAGGACCCTCTCTATTAAAGGTTTCCCGTGGCCGAGCGCCTCGTAAATGGCCACCGCCGTGCCAACGTTATTAACGACCACTCCGGCGTCGAAGGGGAGCTTTCCCAACGGTACCTTCCGGCCGAGCACAGTGTATATGAGTATCTTCTCCGCGCCCTGCGGGTACTTGGTCTTAAGGGTCGCGAACCTGACCTCCGGGGCCATTGCTTCCGCGGCCTTCCTGAGAGCCTCCAGGGCGTCGAGCTTGTTATCCTCCAGCGCTACGCAGCCGTCCTTCGCTCCGGTGGCCCTCATTATGAGTTTCAGGCCGCTTAGGACCTTCTCCGGCTCTTCGAGCATGAGCCTGTGGTCTGCCGAGAGGTAGGGCTCGCACTCGCAGCCGTTAAGTATCACGGTATCGACGACCTTGCCCTGCGGGGGGGAGAGCTTTACGGCCGTCGGGAAGGCCGCCCCTCCCATGCCGACTATCCCGGCCTCCCGTATACGCTTCCTGAGCTGGTCGGGGTCCATCGAGTCGAGGTCGGCGTCCGCTCCACCGCTCCACTCCCGGTCCGTGCCGTCCCCGTCTATCACCACGGCCATCATCCTGCCGCCCCCGGGATGGGGGTGCGGGGCGACCTCTTTTACCTTGCCGCCTATGCTGGCATGGACGGGCGCCGAGACAAAGGAAACCGCCTCGCCTATCAGCTGGCCCGCCTCGACGATATCGCCCTTCTTGACCACGGGCCGGCACGGCGCGCCCACGTGCTGGCCGAGCGGGATTACGACCCTTTTGGGAAGCGGCGCCTTCTCCGTGGCAAGGGAAAAGGTCAGTTCCTTGTGGTATGCGGGATGTATGCCCCTGTCGAAAGTCTTCGGAGTCATGGGTATATGCGTTGAGCCGTAAATCAATAAATCTATCAATTTTTTCACTCTTTCGTCAAGGTATTTGTCCATAATAAGACGCCATTAACCGCCTCATCTGCTTGTCTTCCTGCGGGAATCCGTGTATTATCTGTTTAGCATGGAAATGGAACGAGACCCTATATGCGGAATGGAGGTCTCCCCCGACAGTGCGGCCGGAAGCTCCATCTATCGGGGGAAGAGCTACTACTTCTGCAACTTGAACTGCAAGGAGCGGTTCGACGCCGACCCGGAGGCGGCACTCGCCACCGATAAGGAAGAAGAAAAGACCGCCCCCTCCCCCACCCCCCCCGACGCCCCCACCGGCGGCACTGTCACTATCGACCTGCCCATTACGGGGATGAGCTGCGCTTCCTGCGTTGAGAAGGTAGAGCGGGCGCTCGGCGGGCTGCCGGGGGTAATACGTGCCTCCGTGAACTTCGCAACGGAAAAGGCGACGGTGGAGTATAACCCTTCGGTGGTAAGCACCGGCGAGATGGCCGGGGCGATAAGGTCTATCGGGTACGACGTCATTGAGACGGGGGAGACAGAGAAGGAAGACCTCCTTGATAAAGAAGAGCGGGCGAGGAAGGAGGCATTAGGAAAACTACAGAGGAAACTCGCGGCCGGGGCCGTACTGACGATCCCCATCTTCTTCCTCGATAACCCCCTCTTGCAGTTCCTCTTCGCCACCCCGGTACAGTTCTGGTGCGGGTGGCAGTTCTATCGCGGCGCGGTCGCGGCCGCAAGGCACCTCTCGACGGACATGAATACGTTAATCGCCGTAGGCACCTCGGCCGCCTACCTCTACAGCGTCGTTGCCACCTTCCTCCCCGAGCTCGTCACCACGAAGGGGGTCTCGCCTGCGGTCTACTTCGACACCGCCGCAGCGATAATCGTCATAATACTGCTCGGCAGGCTGCTCGAAGCCGGGGCCAGGGGCCGCACCTCGGAGGCGATTAAGAAGCTCATCGGCCTCCAGGCAAAGACCGCCCGGGTCCTGAGGGACGGCATAGAGAGCGACATACCCATGGAGGAGGTCCTGAGCGACGACATAGTCGTAGTACGGCCCGGCGAGAAGGTGCCGGTGGACGGCGTGGTAACGGAGGGGTACTCCTCGGTGGACGAGTCGATGATAAGCGGGGAGAGCATCCCGGTCGAGAAGAACGCCGGGGACGAGGTCATAGGCGCCACGATAAACAAGACGGGCTCGTTCAAGTTCAGGGCCACGAAGGTGGGCAGGGATACCGCCCTCGCCCATATCGTAAGGATGGTCGAGGAGGCGCAGGGCGCAAAGCCGCCCATAGCGAGGCTGGCGGACATCATAGCCGGCTACTTCGTCCCGGCGGTCATAGGCATCGCTACACTCACCTTCCTCGTCTGGTACGCCTTCGGCCCGGAGCCGTCGTTTACCTACGCGCTCCTGGCCTTCGTATCGGTCCTCATAATCGCCTGCCCCTGCGCTCTTGGGCTTGCCACCCCCACCTCTATAATGGTCGGCACGGGCAAGGGGGCGGAGAACGGAATACTCATACGCGGTGGAGACTCGCTCGAGACCGCCCATAAGCTCGACACCATAGTGCTGGATAAGACCGGCACTCTCACGAAGGGCGAGCCGTCGGTCACGGACGTCCTGCCCGCGGGCGGCATCGGAGAGGACGCGATACTCTTCTACGCGTCGGCGGCGGAGAAGGGCTCAGAGCACCCGCTCGGAGAGGCCATTATAAACGAGACGCACAGGCGGGGGATACAGGTTGGCGACCCGGAAAAGTTCGATGCCGTACCGGGCCACGGGATAAAGGCGCGGGTAAGGGACCGGAACATCATCCTGGGGAACAGGAAGCTCATGAAAGACGAGCGCATAGACATAACGGAGATCAGGGGGGAAGCGGAAAGGCTTGCCGAAGAGGGGAAGACGGCGGTCTACCTCGCCGTCGACGGCAAGGCGGCCGGTATCGTGGCCGTCGCCGACACGTTGAAGGATCATTCCAGGGAGGCGGTCTCCGAGCTCAAGCGCATGGGGATCGAGGTGTTGATGCTCACCGGGGACAACCAAAAGACCGCCGCCGCCATAGCGAGGGAAGCGGGGATAGACCGGGTACTTTCCGAAGTCCTGCCCGGAGCCAAGGCCGAGGAGGTGAAAAAACTCCAGGGGGAGGGACGGAAGGTCGCCATGGTGGGCGACGGCATAAACGACGCACCGGCGCTGGCGCAGGCCGACGTCGGGATCGCCATAGGCACGGGAACGGACGTGGCAATGGAGGCCTCGGACATAACGCTCGTCGGCGGAGACCTGAGGGCCATAGTCACGGCCATAGCGCTGAGCCGCGCCACCATACGCAATATAAAGCAGAACCTCTTCTGGGCCTTTTTCTATAACGCCTCACTCATACCCGTCGCCGCGGGGATACTCTACCCGTTCTTCGGAATACTCCTGAAGCCCATACTCGCGGCCGCGGCAATGGGGCTGTCATCGGTAAGCGTGGTCACGAACGCCTTGAGGCTCAAGTGGTTCAAACCTCCGCTCGGGTAGGAGGAATGGCGCGTGTATGACTAAGGTATAATTAATATATGGAGAAGGAGGTACGCGATGGCTGTTGACCCTGTATGCGGAATGACGGTCAGGGAGGATACGGCGGAATATAAGACCGAGCGCGAGGGAAAGACCTATTACTTCTGCGCAAAAGGCTGCAAGGAGAGGTTCGAAAAGAACCCCGAGAAGTACCTCGGTGAGGAGAAGCCCGACTGGATAAGGGACGGATAGAGGGGACCCATTATGTCGAGTTTCAAGAACCGCCTGCTCGCCAGGATATTCACCCGCTTCCCGTCCCTTGTGGAGCGGGCGGCGGAGAAGGCCGCGCCGCTTAAGATAGAGGGCATACCGTGGACGCCCGTTACAAAGCCGCTAAAGGAGTCCACCGTCGCGCTCGTCACCACCGCAGGAGTACACCTCGCCTCGCAGAAACCGTTCGACATGGAGGACCCGGACGGAGACCCCACCTGGAGGGAGCTCCACTCGGACATACCGAGGGAGGAGTACACCATAACCCACGACTACTACGACCACCGGGACGCCGACCGAGACCTGAACATAGTCTTCCCGATAGACCGCCTGCAAGAGCTTAAGGAGGAAGGGCTTATCGGCGGGGTGGCCGACACCCACTACGGCTTTATGGGGCACATAGCGGGAGCGCACGTCGATACGCTCATAAAAGAGACAGCCCCGGAGATGACGAGGAAACTTGTCGCGGCCGGGGTGGACGTGGTGCTCCTCACCCCCGGCTGAGCCATCTGCAATCGGTCCGTGGGACTGATACAGAGAGAGATCGAGAGGGCCGGTATACCGACAATAAGCGTATCCATAGTGCGGAAGCTGACGGAAGAGGTTAAGGCGCCTAGGGCGGTATTCCTGAGATGGCCCATGGGCCACCCGCTCGGCGAGCCCGGAAGGGTTGACCAGCAGACGGTGGTCGTCAAAAGGGCATTGGAGGCGCTGGAGAAGATAAAGGAGCCCGGCACCATCGTGGACCTCCCCTACCGGTGGCGGAGGTACGATGACATTAGGAAGGACGTGGTGATTACATAACTCAGGGACAACGCCTGTTTCTAAATCCCCCCTGCCCCCCTTTAAGAAAGGGGGATTGAGGGGGATTAAACGAATTCCGTGTGGTACAATCCGACCGTTGGGTTTCGTTCCTCAACCCAACCTACCCGGCTGATTACATGGAGTCGAAAGATTCCTCCGCCGTCTCTATCACCTCCGGCTTTCGCTCGGGAATATCACCATTCAGGTTGTACTCTATAACGATAGCGCCATCCTCGTCCGGGTTCTCAAGGGCAACGCTTAAGATAAAACCGTCCAGACTTCTCGCGTCTTTACTGAGTGAGAAAAAGAGTGTGCCTTCAGTAGTCGCGCCATGCACCAGTTTGGCATCTTTCATGATTCTCGCGTCATAGTCCGCGCGGATTTTCTTGTTCGCCTTACTCACGTTCATTGCGGAAGGAATAGCACCTATTAGCCCGAAGGCCACCCCCCAGCCAGCAGTTCTCCAGAAGCTCTTCTTCGCCCTTTCCATCACCTCGTCCAATGTCAGAGGTTGGTACTCTTCCCCATCCGGATCAATCAACAGTATCTTCTGGTTAGTGAACTGCAGGGTTGCGTCCGTATTGTTTATTAAGGCCATCTGCGCGGGCAAGACCTCGTGTTTAACAAGGTCTACACCGAAGAACTGTTCATTTTCCTCTTTGGTGCGATATGGACTAAAGAAGAGTTCAATGTCGCTTTCAATAACTTTATTTTCGTGTGCGGATGGAGTATGCAATAACGACGTCGGCCTGACCGCATCATGTGTTGCACAGCCCGCCAGAATAAACAAGATCGTTAATGATGCAAACATCTTCTTCATATGCGGCCTCCTGTTGCCTTCTTTCACACACACCTGCAATAAAAGTTTAGCAGGGAAGTTCAATCCTGCCTTAACCCAAACTACATCAACCCTGCAATATTGTCAAGCCATGTCCGGTGGGCTGAGCCCGCCTTACAAATCTGGATTCCCCCTCCCCCGATGTTATGCCCCTGTAACCCCGAAATCAACGAAAAAGGGGGCTGCGGCAAAAGCCGCAGCCCCCTGGTTTTATCTCGCAGGATACGAAAAGGTCAGTCGCCCTACGGCGCCGTCGGCGCGGCCGGGGCCGCCACCGCGGGCTGCATCTCCGAGGAGCTCTTGGCGCGGACGTGCGTGCCCTCGGGGACCTCCCCCTCGTGGTTGTGGCACCTCAGGCAGTCACCTATGGGGAAGGAGACACGGCCGTGGCATGTGCCGCAGGCCTTGCCCTCCTTTATCTCTATCATGGTCACCTTGTTGGCACCGACCTCTTTGGTGAATATCCTGTCGTGGCAGATATTACACCGTATCCAGGTGGTGTGTATCTTGTGGCTGAAGAGGACGTCCTTCATGAACGTGATCGGAGACTTGAAGAGTATGTAGCTCTCCCTCACCTCGGCGGCCTCGGTATCGGCGTCGTCAAGGGAGTCCTTCGGCTTGAAGGCCCCGGTGCTGTCCATCTTGACCCAGTTGACGAAGTTGAACTTATCGACGGGGTACTTCCCTTCGGGGAGTTTCCCGGGGTCCCACATGGAGCCCACGCGCTCGGAGATCTCTTTCAGTCCATCGTGGTCAAAACGCGTAAAGTCGTGGAGCGGCGCCGCCTCCTCGGTGCCTGCGAGGTGGCACCTCTTGCAGTTGGCCTCGTCGGTCGCGCTGAACGACAGCTCGCCGTTATGGCAGGTCCCGCACTGCTCGCCCGCGGCTATCTTCTCCTGCGAGAGGTCGTTGGAGCCGCGCTTCATGGTGAATATCTTCTCGTGGCATACCTTGCACCTGAAGAACATCCTGTGTACCCAGTGGGGGTAGAGTACGGGGCTCAGGCCGGCGGCCTCGAGCTCTTCGGCGTGCGCCTTCATGACGAAGTTCCCGGGGGTCTTCTCCTCGTCCTTCCACTTCTGGACCTCCGCCTCTCTTGCCTTCTTCTTATCCACCTCCACCTTCTGGAGGGCCTCGACCTTCTTAAGGAGATCTTCTCCCTCGCCGTGCCAATCCTTGTACATGGAGGCCATGGTACGGGCCATGTCCAGGAGGTAGAGTTTCTCGGGGACGGATACGCCCTCGGCCGTGGCCTCGCCCACCAACGTCTCGACCTCGCCGGGGATTATATCCTTACTCTGCTTTACCAGCTGCCCAAGCACGAAGAAGTTATTGGCCTGGTAGAACTTAGTGAACTTCTTGCGGAAATCGCTATCCTCGGCATTAAGCCGCGCCGACACGGTAAAGACCGCAACGACGGCCATAAGTATAACGACCCCCCACCTGAACGGATACGCCCGGACTCTTGGCATGGTAAACCTCCTCGCTGATATAAGAAAAACGTCTTCCGGCCGGAGCCGGTCCGTCTGTCGAATGCCGCCCAATTATAATACCAATCTCCCCATATATACAAGGAAAATCCGCCCCCTTTTGCCCCCCCTCCCCCCCTTGAAAATTTTTAGGCCAGGAGCTTTACAAGGCCGGTTTTCAGGGGTAAGCTCTTACTATAGTAAAGAAAGGAGGTGAGAAAGATGCTATGGACCGAGCTTTCAGGCATGGTATACGTGGTGCCCTTTATAATAGGGGCTTTCGCGGCGCTTTTGGCCGGAACCTTTCTCTCGCTAAGCTCAGTGGGCAACATCCAGTGCCCCGTGTGCAAAAAGAGTTTTGGCGACGTGTTCGGACTGAGAAAACACACCAAGGAGGAAAGGGCGTCAAAGGCCGCATGAGCGAAAGAGCCTACCCCACGGGAAATCACCCGTACAGAGCACGCCTCAGGGTGTGCTTTGTACGGGGCGGGACAGCCCTGAGCCACGATATCACCAATACGCCGTAACCTCACGTTATTCAAGCTATAATCCCCGGTAGACCTTGAAAACCCGAAGAAAACGCGGAAAAGTTCGAAAAAAATTGAAAAATGGTGCGATATGGTATAGATTAGCGGGCAAGGAGAAAGGCGGCCCATGCGATACGGATTAACGGCGTTATTCATATTCTCGACTCTGCTTTTAGCCCCCCCCTCCCCCTCCCACGCCCTCACCGAGGAGGAGGAGACGAACATAAGGATATACGAGGCGGCAAACCCCTCGGTGGTGAACATCACCACCACCGCGCTCGCCTACGACATCTCCTACAACCCGACCGCCGCCGAGACGGGCTCGGGCTCGGGGACCATAATAGACACCGGCGGCCACATACTCACCAACTACCACGTGGTCGAAGGCGCACAGAGGCTCGAGGTGACGCTCTTCGACGGCTCCAAGCTCCCGGCGGAGGTGGTGGGCGTGGACCCGAATAACGACCTGGCGGTCATAAAGATAGACGTCCCGCCGGATAAGCTTACGCCCGTACGCATGGGGGATTCAGCCTCGCTCAAGGTGGGGCAGAGGGTGCTTGCCATAGGCAACCCTTTCGGACTCGAGGGCTCCCTCACCATCGGCATAGTGAGCTCGCTCGGCAGGACCATGAGGGCAGCCAACGGAAAGCTCATCCGCGGCATAATCCAGACCGACGCCGCCATAAACCCGGGGAGCTCCGGCGGACCGCTCCTCGATAACGACGGGAAGGTGGTGGGGGTCAACACGGCCATATTCTCTCCTGTGGAAGGGAGCGTGGGCATAGGGTTCGCCATACCCGTGGATACGATAAAGCAGATCGTGCCGGAACTCGTGGAGAAGGGCTACGTGGCCAGACCGTGGCTCGGCATAAGCGGCCAGGACATAGACACCACCTTCGCCAAGGTCCTCGGCCTCCCCTCCCCCGGGGTGCTCATAGCCGACGTCTTCAAGGACAGTCCGGCGGCGGGGGTGGGGCTTAAGGGGTCTACCGGCTATACCCGGCTCGGCAACATCCTGGTGGCAGTCGGCGGGGACCTCATAACCGCCATTAACGGCACGACGCTGAACTCCATGGACGAGATGGGGCAGATACTGAATAACCTCGCCATAGGGGAGACGGTCTCCATTAACGTGGCAAGGGACAATGATACCATGGAGTTTGAACTCCGCCTCGAAGAGATGCCGAGGTAGGCGGGCCCTAAAGAAAGGATATGATAAAATGTACGCTCCCGTAAAACCGGTACGGATAGGACTTTTTCTCGGGCTTTCGACCCTTATCTTCGGCATCATCTGGGCCGCGTTCATCGCAACCCAGCACGAGAGGATTCACGAGATACTGGAGGAAAGCGGAAAACCCTCCTACCCCGACGTCCCGCCCGCGGCCTTACTTGCCAACAAGACACCCCCGCCCCAAAACGAAATGACCGCCGCCCCCGCCGGCCATGAGGACCACGACCATGACCACGCCGTCTCTAAAGAACCCACGCCACAGACGGAAGAAAGCAGCCACGGGGACCATGAGGAGCACGACCACTCCGCCGGGACTATGTCCATGGGGGAAATGGAAGTGGGGGGAGAAGGGGGGGGGGAACACCTCCACGATAGCCCGCTCCTCGACCTCGCCCATACGCGCCTTACCCGGGGGCACATACACGCCATGGGGCTCGGGCTTCTGGCCATAGCCGTATCGTTCGTCCTCGCCTTCTCAACGACCCCGACGAGGGTTAAGACCGCCCTATCCACGTGCATCGGCATGGGCGCGCTTACCTACCCCTTCTCATGGATCCTGATGGGTTTCCGGACGCCGGAGATCGGCGCGGAGGCGGCCGAGGCTTCGGTCATGCTCCTCGTGGGACCGGCCATGCTGCTGGTGCTGGCAGGGGTGGTCGGAGCGGCCTTCTACCTCCTCAGGGACACCGCAGGCGGCGAATAGACCGCCGGAACACCCCTTCCTACGCTTAGAAAAGCCTTGTCGGCCCCCCGGGATACATGTTATAATTTGCTATTAAAATCACCGCGATAGCGTACAATCCGGGGTAAAAATGGACGAATTCAGGATAGACAGCCACAAGCTCATGTACCACGTCGACCGGGTCAACCAGTGGCTCCGGGGGGAGGACGTCTACCCCATATATGTCGAGGTAGCCACGGCCGGGGGTTGCAACCACAGGTGCACCTTCTGCGCGCTCGACTACATGGAGTACAAGGCCAACCTCCTGGACACGGAACTCCTCAAAACCAGGCTGACGGAGATGGGACGACTCGGGGTAAAGAGTATTATGTACGCCGGAGAGGGAGAGCCGCTCCTCCATAAGAACGTCGGCGAGATAATAAACCATACAAAGGGTTCCGGCATGGACGTGGCCATAACCACAAACGGCGTATGCATGACCGAAAAACTCGCAAAGGAAGCTCTGGCCTCGGTCACATGGGTGAAGGTAAGCATAAACGCGGGGACCGCCAAAACCTACTCCGAGATACACGGGACAAAGCCGGAAGACTTCACGAAGGTTATCGAAAACATACGCACGGCAATAAAGCTCCGGGAAGAGAACGACCTCAAGACCACCATCGGGATACAGCTCATACTGCTCGAAGAGAACGCCGGGGAGGTAATAACGCTGGCGAAGCTCGCAAAGGATATCGGCGCGGACTACCTGGTGGTAAAGCCCTACTCACAGCACCTCATGAGCCGCACCACGAAGCACGGCGGGACTAACTACAGCGACTACTACCACCTGTCCGAGGAGCTCAAGGCCCTCTCGGGGGAAAAGTTCCAGGCGATATTCAGGCTCAACACCATGAAGAAGCTCGAAAGCGACAAGCGCCGTTACGACCGCTGCCGGGCCCTTCCCTTCTGGGCCTACATAGACGCCGAGGGAGGGGTCTGGGGATGCAGCGCGTTCCTCGGAGACGACAGGTTCCGCTACGGCAATATATACGAAAAGAGTTTCGAAGAAATATGGGCTGGAGAAGAAAGGAAAAAACTTCTCGCCTACGTCGCCGACGGGCTCGACATTAGCGAGTGCAGGCGGAACTGCAGGATGGACGAGGTAAACCGTTACCTGTGGGAGCTTCAAAACCCCACAGACCACGTGAACTTCATATGAGTAACAAAATACCGAAAGAGACGCTCGTGGGGCTGTACGAGACCATGCTCCGGATACGCATGTTCGAGGAGAAGGTGGTCGAGCTCTATCCGGCGCAGGAGATGAAGACCCCCGTGCACCTCTACATCGGCCAGGAGGCCATAGCCGCGGGCGTCTGCCTGAACCTCGTAAAAGACGACTACCTCCTGAGCAACCACCGGGGGCACGGCCACTGCATAGCCAAGGGCACGGATATGGGTGTCATGATGGCCGAATTCTACGGCAAGGCCGGGGGATGCTCCGGGGGCAAGGGGGGGAGCATGCACCTGGTGGACCCGGAAAACTCCATACCCGGTAATTCGGCCATAGTCGGCGGCGGCATACCAATGGCCGTCGGTGCGGCGCTGGCCTCGCAAATAAAGGGGCTCAAGAGCGTGGCCGTAACATTCTTCGGCGACGGCGCGGTGGACGAAGGGGTCTTCCACGAGTCCATGAGCTTCGCCTCGCTCAAAAAACTCCCGGTCGTATTCGTCTGCGAAAACAACCTCTACGCCACGAACTCGCACATCACCGCCCGCCACCCCACCGGCGACATAGCCGGCTCGGCCGGGGCGTACGGCGTTCCCGGCGTATGCGTGGACGGCAACGACCCGGAGGCGGTCTACGAATGCTCGAAAGAGGCGGTCGAGAGGGCGAGAAAAGGAACGGGGCCCTCTCTCATCGAAGCCAGGACTTACAGGTGGAAGGGGCACGTCGGGCCGGACGCCGACTTCGAAAAGGGCTGCCGCCCCGAAGAAGAACTCCGCGAGTGGATGGAGAAGTGCCCGGTCAAACGCTTCAGAGAACGGCTTCTTACAAGCGGCGTAATGAGCGCGGAAGAGATGGACGGGCTCCGCTCCGCCGTGGCAGAGGAAGTGGACAAGGCCGTAAGTTTTTCGGATAAGAGCCCGTGGCCGGATACGGCCGAGCTTACGCGCGGGCTATACTACGAAGGAGGCGGCAAGTAGATGCCGTGGACAACGGTACCGAAGATGGAAAGGACGCCGGGGGTTGAACCCGGATCGCGGGAGATTACCTACCGTGAGGCGCTGAACGAGGCCCTCTCCCAGATGCTCGGGATAGACGAGCGGGTATTCATTATGGGAGAGGGGGTGGACGACCCCGGAGGGGTCTTCGGCACGACAAAGGGGCTCCCGGAGAAGTTCGGGGACGCGCGGGTATTCGATACCCCCCTTGCGGAGAACGCGCTGACCGGGATAGCCATGGGCGCGGCGCTCGCCGGAATGAGGCCCGTGCTGGTCCACATGAGGGTGGACTTCCTCCCCATAAGCCTCGACCAGATAATAAACCACGCGGCCAAGTGGCACTATATGTTCGGCGGCAAGGTGCACGTGCCCATGGTCATAAGGGCGATTACCGGAAGGGGCTGGGGCTCGGCTGCTCAGCACTCCCAGAGCCTCCAGGCGCTCTTCGCCAACATACCGGGGCTTAAGGTGGTCATGCCCTCCACCCCATACGACGCCAAGGGGCTCCTCATGGCCGCCGTCGCGGACGGAAACCCGGTAATATTCCTCGAACACCGCTGGCTCTACGAAGCGGCGGGGCACGTCCCCGAAGAACCCTACCTCGTCCCCATAGGGAAGGGGGAGATACGACGGAAGGGGAAGGACGCCACCATTGTCGGCGTGTCACACATGGCCCGGGAAGCCGTGGCGGCAGCGGAACTGCTCGCTAACGAAGGTATAGACTCCGAGGTAATAGACTTACGGGCCGTCCGGCCGATGGACAGCCCGCTCGTAATCGAGTCCGTAAGGAAGACCGGGAGGCTCGTCGTGGCGGATACGGGCTGGAAGCTCTGCGGCATAGGGGCGGAGCTCGTTGCGAGAGTAGCCGAAGAGGCGCTCGGGGAGCTCAAGGCCCCGCCCTTAAGGATAAACATCCCGGACGTACCCACCCCGTCGAGCCCCGTGCTCGAAGAGGCCTACTACCCCGGCAAGGACGACATAGCGGCCGGGGTAAGGCAACTCCTCGGGAAATAATGGAAATAAAGGAGATGGCCGAAGAAGGAAAATGGAAAAAGCCGGGGTTGTCGGTGATAGTCCCGGCCTTCAACGAAGAGGCGAACCTCGCGGCC
>JAZGJJ010000211.1 GCA_036482575.1 Thermodesulfobacteriota bacterium | reverse complement strand
GTGTCCGGGCTGCGGTGTGGTTCGTCCGGCCGGGCTACAGGGCTAATGGATGTACAGGCATAGCCATAATAAACAGCAATAAATAGCAAACAAAAAGGAGGCAGGCCCATGTCAGAAGAGATAAGGCAGGACGGCGAGATACCCGGCTGGCAGAAGTTCTACGATAACATCTGGTTGCTCCTTGTGATCGGGAATGTGCTACCGACACTGGTATTTACCGTGTGGGGCCTCTACGAGGTCTTTAACGTGCCCCCGTTGCAGCTAAGGTAAGAAAGCGGAAAAAAAGGAAAGAAGTCGTACTCGACATTGTGGAAAAAAGTAGCCGTATTACTGTGGTCGCATTAAGAAGTAAGGAGGTGAGAGCATGGCGTTAAAAGAACCTGAAAGAATATGGTGGAAGCCGTACAGCAAAGACGAGAGGTTGTGGATCAGCGTGGCCTTGGTATGGATGGTAATATCCTTCCTCTTCATGCCGATCTATCATCTTGTGGGGTCTACCAACCCCCCGAGCGAGACCTACACCGTTACCAATGACCAGTTCCAGGGTCTCGTGGATAAGATGGTGGAACAATACCAGGTCGGGGAAGAGAAAGGGATACCGGTGGTTCACCCGGAGCCCGGCTCGGACGTCTTCCTGCAGGCGAGCATGTGGAGATGGTATCCCATCCTGGAGTTTGAGAAGGGCAAGACCTACAGGGTGCACTTAAGTTCCATGGACCTGCAGCACGGTCTTTCCATACTGCCCGTAAACATGAACTTCATGGCCCTTCCGGGCTACGACTACGTGATAACACTTACTCCCAATAAATCCGGGGAGTTCCATCTCGTGTGCAACGAGTACTGCGGTCTCGGTCACCACATGATGGTCGGCAAACTATACGTAAAGTAAGGGGGGTGAACTGATGTCGGAAACAAGGATATGTTCGTTATCCGGACTTAAGATAGAGAAGAACGCCGAGACGCTCATAATGTGGAACGTGGTGGCCGGAGTGGCGCTTCTCGCCGCGGGCGGGCTCTTCGGGCTCTTGATGGCGCTCACGAGGTGGCCTAGCGTGCACCTGCTGGATATCCAGTGGTACTACAGGCTTCTTACGCTTCACGGCGTGGACGCCCTGTTGGCATGGATAATATTTTTTGAGATAGGATTGGTGTACTTCTGTTCCTCCGTACTTCTGGGAACGAGGGCCGCGGCACCCAAGGTCGCGTGGGTAGCGTTCGCAATGATGCTCGGCGGAGGGGTGCTGATAAACGTTATCGTCCTTCTCGGCGGCAGCGACGTGCTCTT
This sequence comes from Thermodesulfobacteriota bacterium, assembly GCA_036482575.1. Lineage (NCBI taxonomy): Bacteria > Pseudomonadati > Thermodesulfobacteriota > Thermodesulfobacteriota bacterium. The sequence continues at coordinate 3,204 of JAZGJJ010000211.1, read as the reverse complement.
TACCTCGTACGTGCCGCTTAAGGCGAGCCCGTTCTACTACCTCGGGATCATCATCTTCGCGGTGGGTTCGCTTATAGCGTTCTGTCTCTTCTTCGCCAACATAGTCGTGGCCAAGAGGGAGGGCGCGTTCCAGAGGACGCTCCCGCTGGGCGCTTACGGCATGGCGGCCGCGTGCATCATAGCGATCCTGACGTTCGGCCACGGCGCCGGTATCATGATACCGACGCTTCTCTGGTCGGCCGGGCTTATCCCGAACGTCGACCCGGGCGCCTACAGGCTGGTATTCTGGGCCCTGGGACATGCCTCGCAGCAGATAAACGTCTGCGCCATGGTCGCGGTATGGTACATGACCGCCGCCTTTACGCTCGGCGCGAAACCGGTCAACGAGAAGCTTTCCAGGACGGCGTTCGTTCTTTACATCCTCTTCATCAACGTCGCCTCCGAGCACCATCTTCTCACCGACCCGATACTGAGCAACTGGCACAAGATCGTGAACACCAGCTACGTGATGCACCTCGCGGTCCTTGCCAGCATGATGCATGCCTTCTGCGTGCCGGCATCCTGGGAGGTTGCGCTTAGGAAGAAGGGCTACACCGCGGGACTCTTCGAGTGGCTTAAGAAGGCGCCGTGGGGCAACCCGGCGTTTTCCGCCATCGCCATATCGCTCGTTCTCTTCGGTTTCCTCGGGGGCATAACGGGCGTTATCTTCGGCACCGAGCAGTTCGCCATCGTCCGGCATAACACCTTCGCCATAACCGGCCACTTCCACACCACGGTCGTGGCGGGTACGACGCTGGCGTTCATGGGGTTCACCTACCTCATACTGCCCTACATCTTCCGCAGGAAGCTTATACTGCCGGGTCTGGCTGTCATACAGCCGTACCTCTACGGCATCGGGGTTACGATATTCGCCATGGCCATGATGGCCGCCGGCAGCTTCGGCGTGCCCAGAAGGCACTGGGATATCACCTTCTCCGGCGCACCGTTCTCGTTCAGCTTCGACCCGTCCGTCGACATGTTCCTTAGTCTGATGGGAGTCGGGTCTCTGCTGGCCGTCGTGGGCGGTGGAATCTACGTTGTGATAAGCTTGGGCAGCGTATTCTACGGCGAGAAGGTGGAAGGTTAAGCCGCGGGTTAAGCCGCCAACAATAAGGAGGTAGTTGAGATGTCAGATGAGAGACATGAAGAAGAAATGGAAGCGCCGGGAACGTTCGTGATATCCCTCATATTCCTTGCGCTATTCGTGCTGTCATGGCTTGCGCACCTCAAATGGATCACCACTCTGTGGGGTGTGAAGTAAGGAACTATCCGGGGTGATAAACCCTCGGGGCGATAAACTCTCGGGGTGATAAACTCTCGGGGTGATAAACCCTCGGGGTGATAAACCCTCGGGGTGATAAACTCGATAGAGGGCCGTACGCTGAGCGTGCGGCCCTCTATTTTTATGGGCCGCCCTGCCGGGTAGACGGTGCTAAAAACATCTGCCTTTTTCGTGCGCCTGTGTTATAGTCGATGCTCGCTTAATTTTAAGGGTTTTTTGCGGCCGAGATGATTACACGACGTCCCTTTATATCGCTCTATATAACGGTACTTTTCGTTTTCTCCCTTTCCGTATCCGCCTTTGCCGGCGATGTGAGCATCGATGTGCTCGTGTCGGCGATCGACAGGGCCGAGGCGGCGGAGGGTGGGGAACTGGGAGACTACACGCTCGTGGACCAGGACGGCGTGAGCTTCAGCCTCCACGAATATTTCGGAGGTGAAAGGCCGCTCCTTATGAGCTATATCTTTACCTCCTGCCCCCATGTGTGCCCCACGATAACCCGTTCTTTCAAAAAGGCGGTCGACGACGCGAGGGTGGAGTTCGGAGACGTCTTTAACGTGCTTGTTATAGGCTTCGACGCCGAGAACGACACGCCGGAGAAGCTCAAGGAGTACGCGCTCCGTCATATCAAGGATTTCGAGGGGAGTTCGTTCAGGTTCGCGAGCTCCGACGTGGAGACGATAAAAGAGCTCACCAGGAAGACGGGTTTTTTCTTCTCAAGGCGTGATGAGGGCGGCTTCGACCACATGGACCTGGCCACGCTGATCTCCCCCGACGGGAGGGTCTACCGCCATATATTCGGGCTCAGGAGCGAGGGGGAGCTTGTCGGGAGCGCCCTCGGGTCGCTGCTGAGGGGAGATCCCGAGCCCAGGAGGGGCCTGTCTATTGTAGAGAAGATAAAGTATCTCTGCTCGAGGTACGACCCCTATACCGGCAAGTACGTCGTGGACTACTACGTATTCGGAGGGGCCGTCATGCAGTTTTTCATTCTAATGGCCGTGGTTATGGCCGTGTGGGGCGGTCGCATAAAGGCGTTCTTTCTGAGGCTCTTAAAGGGCGGCGAGGCGGGATGAAATCGGAGTCCGAAGGCATAGGTCCCGTCCACAGGTTGTGGCTAAGGGTGGAGCGCCTGGCCAACTCGTTCTGTACCCCGGAGCTGAACCCATTCTACTATCTCGGGGCGATCGGCATCTTTTTCCTCTGGGTCATACTGGTCTCCGGGGTGTACCTCTTTATCTTCTACGAGATATCCAGGGACGGGGCCTACCAGTCGATCGAGTGGCTGGTCCACGAGCAGTGGTACCTCGGGGGGTTCATGAGGAGCCTCCACCACTACGCCGCGAGCGGGCTCGTCATAGTCATGCTCCTGCACGCGCTGCGCTGCTTTGTGCTCAAGCGCTACGCCCACTGGAGGTGGATAGCCTGGGTGAGCGGCGTGGCGATTGCCTGGATCGTGTGGGCGGGCGGCATATTCGGCTACTGGATGGTATGGGACGACAGGGCCCAGCTCGTGGCGGTGCTCTCGGCCGAGATGATCGAGAACGTCCCGATATTCGGACTCCCGCTCAGCCTGAACTTCGCCAGGCCCGAAAATCTCGCGGACAACTTCTTTTACATCATACTCTTTATACACTTCGCCTCCATCCTCGTTGTCTTCATTATTTTCCTTCTGCTCCACCTCGGCAGGATCTCCAAGGCGATGATACACCCCCCCAGGAAGATGATGTACTCACTCTTTGTCGTCCTCCTGGTCGTCTCGGCCCTGAATCCGGCCGTGAGCGGCGGGTCGGCAAATCTCGAGGTGCTCTCCGGTGAGATCCCCTTCGACTGGTTCTTCCTCTTCATATACCCGCTCTTGAACTACATGTCGGTCCCGTCGCTGT
>JAZGJJ010000210.1 GCA_036482575.1 Thermodesulfobacteriota bacterium | reverse complement strand
GGCGCGGATGGTGTATAATGCGCCGGTGAGGAAGTTCTCCGGAGGGAATCCATTATCATGGCAGGCCTGATACCGGTGATATCGAGGGCGGCGGCTTTTGCCGCGCTGGCGGCTGTCGTTTTCGTATACGCGGGCCCGGCCCGCGCCGCCTCGCTCGTCGAGGAGGTCAACGCGGACGATAAGAGCTTTTCCGGCGTCTGGATACACAGGGTCAAGACCCCCGGACAGGGGTTATATTCGGTTATGGCGAGGGTGAAGGTCGATGTGAGCGGCAGGAAGTTCCGTCTGGTCGATTCGGAAGGGCGGTTCGAGGCCGTATACGACGGGGAGGTTTTCTGGCATCTGCTCCCCTCGGCGAAGGAGGCAAGGCATCTTGAGACCGACGGGTCCGCCCGTTTGCCATTCTGGAAGATGTCCGACGGCATGGAGCCGCTCTTGCGCTCGTCGTTCTCCGGCGAGGAGGATGTCGCGGGCAGGGGCTGCTGGGTCTTGATCGCGGACGGGAAGTTCGAGGAGGGAGACGTTAAACTCACCTACTGGATCGATAAGGAGAAGAAGGTGGTCCTTAAAAAAGAGTACCTGCTCGTTGTCGGAGATAAGGTCTTCGTCCGCGAGAGCTACGAGAGCGAGGAGGTAGCGTTCGGCCCCGCACCGCGCGAGGAGACGTTCAGCCCCGCAATACCACCGGACTGGGAGAGGGTGAAAAAGAGATCTCTTAAGTTCGGGCTTCTCGAAACGAAGTTCTGAGAGGGCTGGGATGAGGCGTCCGGGCCGGGCCCCCTTAACGGGTTACCCTGGAGAATATCGCCGTCCTGCTGTGGACGTCCATCTTCCTCATTATGTTCTTTATATGGTCTTTAACCGTGTCCTCTCTTATGCCGAGCTCCTCGGCTATTTCCCTGTTCGTGCCCCCCTTCACGACTTCGTCCACGATCTGGGCCTCCCTCTTGCTGAGCCCGAACCTTGCCACGGTCCTGGTGGTATCCACGCGGCGTTCCTTGAGGTACGGCTCGATCACGACCATGATGTAGGAAGGTTCCGACTCTTTTTGCGTTTCGGTCCTGAAGAGCGGGCTCGCCCGCATCATGTACTGCCTGCCGTCCCGGGAGATGGCGGCGGAGTGGGACGGCGCGTCTTCTTCGTCCTTTGACCCGCCGTTCATGGACCTGCAGAGCCGGTAAACTTCATCCGGTATGGGGGGGGCGGTGTCAGGAGGGGAGCCGTCCGTGCCGTTGATCTCCTTCAGTGTGCGCAGCGCGTCGTCGCTTATGTAGACCGGTTCCTCTTCGGTGCTGAGGATTACCACTCCGGGCATGGATCTCTTGCGGACGATGTCGTCGAACGAGTCCAAGGTGTTTGCCCCCCCCGCGGGATAAGGTGGTAAAGAGTTTTTTTTAAACGACCCGGATATATTACAATAAAATAGGGCTCAAATCAAGAAAATATGGATTTATTCTATGCGGAACCTTGAAAATCCGGGCAAAAAGGGCCTTTTTGGACGAATTTCGGATTTAAGCGAAATCCCCACTTTTGGGGGATAGACAGGGGTGAGAAATGGTGCTATTCTTACAGTAGATCAGGCAAGGAAGGAGCGGATATTTGACCATGGAAAAACGTGACTACAGAAGAGACATGCTGCCCGAGGCCCTGACCTGCGAGCTCAACACGTGGGTGGGGAAGGTGGAGACCTTTATCGCAAAGGTTATTGACATCTCCACGGGCGGGGCGCGTATCCTTACGAACGGCACCCACACGCCGGGCAAGGTGGTAAAACTCGCTCTGCCGCGTCAGGGTACGGAAACGGCTCTGCCGGGCTTTGCCGAGGTCAGGTGGGCGCAACCTGTCGGCAATAGCGGCAAGTTCCTGGTGGGGCTGCAGTTCCTCGCCGGGGAGAGGGCCGGCCCCTCCAGCATAGCCTGACCCAAGGCTTGGTGGTCGGAGCAAGAGCGGCGCTTTGACTTTGTCCGCGCGTAGAGGGACGGCGCGTGGTAAGAGGGCTTTTCTATATTAATAAGTTGTATTACTAATAAAGATACGGAGGAGGGAATACTATAATGAAAAGATACCGCACCTGCGCATTGTTGTTTGTCATGACGGCGGCCCTGTTCCTCTTTTCTCCCCTCTTTTCTCCTTTGGTGAACTATGCGGCCGCGGGGGAGAGCGACCCGGTATACATCCCCGATAAGAACCTGAGGGCCGCCATAGAGAAGGCCCTGGACGTGACCTACCCGACCGAAGGGGATATGCTGAAGCTTATCACCCTTGGCGCCACATCCCGTGGTATAACCGACCTCACGGGCCTCGAGTATGCCAGGAACCTAACCCTGCTGGGGCTGGACCGTAACCAGGTAAGCGATATCTCCGCGCTGGCGGAGCTTACGAAGCTGGAGCGGCTGCTTCTGAGGGGCAACCGGATAAGCGATATTTCAGCGCTCTCGGGACATACGAATATGATCTGGCTCTTTCTGACGGATAACCGGATAAGCGACATCTCTCCGCTGGCGGGGCTTACGAGGTTGGACCGGCTGCACCTGGGCTCGAACCAGATAAACGATATCTCTCCGCTCGCGGGACTTACGAACCTGACCATGCTGCACCTGGGCTCGAACCAGAGACTCGACCTTTCCGCCCTTGAGGGACTTACAAAACTTGCCTGGCTGAACCTGGGTTCCAACCAGCTGAGCGACCTCTCCTCGCTCTCGGGACTTGAAAGGCTGGGCTGGCTGAACCTCAGCTCCAACCAGGTAAGCGACCTCTCCGCGCTCTCGGGACTTATAAAACTGACCGATCTGAACCTCCGCTACAACCCGCTCGGCGATGGTGCCTACTGCGCCGATATACCGGGAATAATTTCCAACAACC
>JAZGJJ010000209.1 GCA_036482575.1 Thermodesulfobacteriota bacterium | reverse complement strand
TTGAAGGCTGTCCGCCCCGGTCGGTATGGCAACGCGGTTCAGGTCAAGGTTCGTTTTAACCCCGGTATCTTTTATTACCCGGTCGTATAGACGGATAAGCCGTTTATGGTCGTTGTTAAAGGCGCGGCTGTCGATTACGAGCAGGTCGTCCGGACGAAGGGCCTCTGTTACTTCTTTCATGGCAAGCAGGGTCTCGCCAAGAGAGGCGATTTTTTTTGCGGATAATCTTTTCCTTAAGTGCGAGATAGTTGTTCCGCCCGTTGCGACTATCCTGCGCGCATTTTCAGTGAATCCGATCAGACTCTTCAGCGCTTCGTCCGGCTCGGCAAGCCCGGCTTCAAGCGCGTCCGAGTCGAAACAAAAAACACCGACCTTGCGCGTACCTCCAAGGAGCGAAACTATTTTATCAATAAGCCCGGCAAGGGCTGCGTCGCTTGATGAGTCTTTGTCTATTATAAGCGCAACCTCTCCTGTCGTGTTCCCCTGTTTCACATTATTGTTATCAGCGAGTTCCGGGTACCAGTCGGGACGGCTGTCTCTCCGCTTGTTCAGCGCCCGGCGCTGCCTCAATGTAAAGCCCGTTATGTCGTTGTTGTCAACGGGGCAAACCGGCTCACACGCGGCGCAAAGGATGCACTCGTCGATTGCTTCGGCGAGTTCGGGAATGTCCGCGCCCCACTGAAGCGCTTTCTTGCGTCCGTGCGCCGTCTTTCTTATGTCGCCCGTACTCTTGAAGACGGGGCAAGGGAGCAGGCAAAGCCCGCACCCCCGGCACGTCCTGTATTCCGCGCCCGACAGCACGTCGACTTTAATGCTTTCTTCCATCTAAAATACCGTGTTCTTATTGAGTACCGACGCCGGGTCCGCCTTTTTTTTCATTAACCGGTGTCTGTCCACGACTTCGTCGCCGTACAGACGCCTTATGTAGCCTCTCATCATGCCGCCAAACCGGTAGCAGCAAAGACCCGTGTCGACGGCGATGTCGTATATTTCGTTTTTGAACCTTTGCAAATAATCGCGGCTGTGAGCTTCTTTCTCCGCCACCGGCTCGAACTCGCAGCCGTAGGCAAAGCGTTTTGCGCGCTCGGATATGCACGACATTTCGTAACGCGCATTGTCACTGCCGTCGCCCATTTTCTTTATACCGACGCAGTACATTGTATAGTATTTAAAGTATTTTTTGCAGACCTCGTTCCCCCGCATGACCGCCTCGACAAAGTCATCTTCTCCCGTGGAGATATCGGGTATGGTCATTTTCTTGTCTCCCCAGTGCCTCCACACCGCGCGCGAAAATAGAACGGTCCGGTCTACGACCTTACCATCTTTATCCATGTGTTCGCTTCGCTGCAGGTCGGGGAACAGGGTAAAGCGCCTCTCGGCAAGAAAGAGCGCTTCCTTGAAACGCCATGGGCGAAGGCCGTAATACAGGGCCGACCTCAGGGCAAACCCGAGTTCACCGTGGCCTCGAAGCCTTATTTCCGTATGTTCAAGGAATGTGTTTTCGGCCTCGTCCGTGTCGAACGCCACAAGCAGCGTTATGGCTTTGTCCATAATCGTTAAAATGCCGGAGTAGTCGGCCAGTTCCCCTTCCACGATAAGGCGAAGGTCTTCCATGGCCGAGCGCAGCGAGCTATAATAATAGTAGTGCATCTTAAGCGGGGTAAAAGGACGTATCTTTAAAACCGCCTCCGCTATCACCCCGAACTGCCCGTACCCGAAGATTACTCTATCGAACAGCTCTTTATTTTCCGTTGCCGAACATTCGACGACTTCACCTGTCGGCGTTACGACTTTGAGCGCAAGGGCCTGATCCGCGCTGCACCCGAATTTGGCCGAGTTTATGTCCACGCCTCCGACGCCGAGCACGCCGCCGACGGTCGAGGTAAAGTTGAGCGGGGCCGAGAGGTAATCGAGCCCCTCCCGGCGCAGCTCTTCGGCCAGATGATGCCAGAAAATTCCTGCCTCGGTGCGTACGGTCATTGTTTTCCTGTCTATTGCGATTACCCGGTTGAGTGATTGCATGTCGATTAAAAGCCCCCCGAACGCAACGGCCTCGCCTTCCGTGCCAAGCCCTCCGCCCCGGACGGTTACCGGGACTTTGTGTTTTTGGGCCGCCTTTAATACTGCCGCGATGTCATCGGCCGACCCCGGCCTTAATATCCCGTGCGGCATGCCGTAGGCAAGCCCGCCCGCGTCCGTAACGAAAATAGAGCGGTCGGCCATGGCCTCGCTTACCTGTAATTCAAGCCCGGCCTTGCTCTGCTTAAGCTCTTTTTTAAACCCCTCCCACCCGGTCCCGTCCCATCTTTTCGGGTTGGTCTGGACGCGCGGAACGCCGCGTAAGGAGTCCGGCGCGACGTTATCTAAATGCATTGTCCCCTGTAAAGTCATGTAGGCCTTCTCGCACTTTTTTTGAATGTAATTAATTATTATAATATTTCGGGCGGAGATAGTACAGGGGGGAAATAAGTGGTGGCGGGGCATGATGCGCTACTGCTATGGAGCATACAAGAATGGGCTGATCACGGATTTCAACATACCACCGGATGAGAAAAATAGCATCATGGGTGGACCGGTTTGGGGGGGAGGGGGAGGGGGGGGAGGGTCATTGGGACCGGCGCTTTTCTTCCCACTTCTTTATCAGCAACTCTTCCACCCAATCAAGGCGTTTGTCCCAGGTATAGCGCCGTGCCGTCTCCAGACACCTAAGCGGGTCGGGTGATTTGCCGTTAAGGGCATCTGAGACGGCACCTATGAAGTCGTCCCTGTCTTTCACCAGCACGCATACATCGGAGTGCTCGCGCAGGGCCGGCAGGTCGGTCGACACAATGGTCTTTCCGGCGGCCAGGTACTCGAAGAACTTCATCGGGAACATGGAGGAGGTATAGTCGTTCAAGCTGCTCGGCAGCACGCAGAGGTCGAGGCCGCGCAAATACTCGGGCAGGACATCGTAAGGCCTCTCCCTGAGCAAATGGATGTTGGGGCGCCTGAGCAGTGTGTCCGAAGTCGAGGGCTGGCCTTCTCCGACCGTTCCGATCAAGACCCAGTGCCAGTCCTCTCTCGCCTCGGCAATGCGTGCTATGAGTTCTATGTCCACCTTGTAGTCGCTTATGGCGCCGATAAAGCCTATACGCGGAGAGGGTATCCCCTTCAGATCCTCAGGGATGGGCCCCGGCTTGCGGGCCTTTGAGAAGTGATCGAAGTCGGCGACGTTTGGGAAATAATGGGTATTGCCCGGGTTCCACTTGGAACGCGTCTCCTGCAGTTTGCGGCTTGTGGTAAATACCAGGTCCGACTTTTCGACGAGTTCTTGCTCCGCCAGGGAGAGCGCCTCGGACGCCATGCCCGGGGCCGAGGGAAGGTCGTCTACGCAGTGATATACCAGCATGGACTCTCCAAGGCGGCCGGCAAGCTCCACGCTAAGAGGATTATATGTCCAGAAGATGGGGGCCTGAAACCCTATTCGCTTTGAATAGCCGCGTATAAACGAGCATAATATTTTAGTGTTAAACGCCCTTACCCATGCACGGCTGTGAAAAGGGATTACAATGGGGGAGTAGACCCACAGGTTGTCCCGGACCTTTTTTACGCCGCCCGCCCCCTTTGCAAGACGCCCCATCACCCTCGAGGCGTCCATGCCCCCGGCAACCGGCCTCCTGAGGCCAATGGACTCCACGTACAGGACGCGGTACCCACGCTTCACAAGCCGTGCCGCGGTGTGCTGCTTGTTCGTCCAGAGGGTGTTGTCCCAGTCTGCGGTGGAAAAAAGTATTATATCTCTGGGTAGTGAGGGGTTCAATTATCTACCGGTGCTTTTAAGGTACGCACCCCTTGCCATAAGGTGGGGGGGACTTCAATGGCCGGACATCCATGCCCTTGCCGCAAGGGACGGGGGGGAGGGGGGAGGATATCGGCGCCGGATACTTCACCTTTTGATTATATATCTTTTGCCGTGCATGCGCAAGGAAAGCCGGTGGTCCAGGGCACCGGAAGCAGGTATCGGATGGGAACTTACAAGAGGTTAAGCGAACCCTTTCAGGGGTGGTCGTTAACTTGCAAAGGTGTCCGCAGGTATGATAATTTGTATGTTTGCGGAATAAGCTCGGGAGAACCACTCTGTGGGGTTGAAAATACAGGAGATGCTGCATGCTTGACATAGGGGTTATAATGCCGGAACTGGTCAAATACGGCGGCGCCGAGAGGTTTATTATCGAGTGTGTCACGCGCTGGCAAAAAAAACACCGGATAACCCTGTACTCGACCAGGTTCGCAAAGGATATCCTCCGGGAGCACGGTGTCAACGAGGACGTTAAGCTTATAGAGCTAAGCCCTTATTTCGAAGGGCCCCATGCCATGTTCCTTAACGCGGGACTGCTTCCCAAGGTGTGGGAGTGCGAGATAGGCGCCCACGACGTCTACCAGACCAACCTCTGTCCCACGCACCTGATAGACGTCCATCCGGTCGTATGGTGTCCGCACGAGCCTTCACGGATGATCTATGATCTGAAGTACGACCAGCCCTACTCTCCACATAATCAAAAAACCAACATCCATGTGTACCCCAAACACACATACGATACGATCGAAGGCGACATGCACCAACCCTACGCCAAGGCAGCCATCTTTCTCGATAAGTTGATCGCGGCCGACACGATAGTAGCAAACAGCCGTTTTGGCGCCGCCTACCTTGAAAACGTCTATAATAGAAAGGTATCCGCCGTAGTCTACCCGGGTGTTAACCTCGACGATTTTCTCCACATGCCGCCGGATGAGAACATATTGCTCACCGTCGGACAGTTGTGGCCCCACAAGAGGATAAAGCTCATAATCGAGGCGGTCAAGTATATAGACGACGTCCAGCTTTACGTTGTCGGCAACGGCCCCGAGCGGGACAGGCTGAAGGAGGCGGCCTACAAGCTCGGGATATCGGACCGGGTGTTTTTCCTCGAGGGACTCACCAACCACGAAGTACAGATACTGTTTGCGCGATGCCTGGCGGTCGTCTTCACTCCCATAAGGGAGCCCTTCGGCATAGTCGCCCTCGAGGCGATGGCCGCGGGAAGGCCGCTTATAGGCGTAAACGAAGGGGGGTTTACGGAGGTGGTGGACTCTTCATGCGCCTTCCTCATCCCGCCCTCCCCCCATGCCATTGTGGAAAAGGTACGGTACTTGATAGACAACAAGCACGTTGCGAGGGAAATGGGGGCCGCCGGGCTTGAAAAGGCGCGGGAGTACACGTGGGACAGGACCGCGGACACCTTAATGTCTATAATAGAACGGACCCACGGGGAATGGAAAAAAAAGAACAAAAAGAGAAAAGCGCCCGTGGTCAAGGAGAGAAAGAAAACCCTTTTCGGGGCGCACTACTATTGCTGGTACGGAGACGGGCTTGGAGCAAGCCACTGGAACGACAACCTGGAAAAGGGCGGTGTTACCGACATGCCCACCATGGGATATTACGCATCGTCTTACGGAGTGACCATTGAGAACCACTTCGAAATCATGGAGGGGGCCGGGGTGGACTTCGCCATACTGAACCTGCACCTGGACTATGGGGGGTACAACGACTATGAGCTTGCCTCCATCAAAAATATCCTGAGCATTGCAAAGGACAAGGACAGCCCGCTCAGGTTCGCCGTTAATCTATGCCTCTATGATTTCCGGGAAGAGGACCTCGAAGAGGTAATGGGCATCATAAACCGCGACCTTGCCGGCGCGGACCACTATTTAAGACTCAACGACAAACCCGTAATATTTATCTTCTGGACCGGGCTGCTGGACGGCAGCAAAAGGCACGCCGACCTCCTGGATAAAAGCTGCAGCGGGTTTATAAAGATCGCAAACAGCCTCAGGCTTAACGCGAAAGACGAAGATAAAAAGACCTTCGGTCTTTTCGACGGGTTCAGCCTCTACTCTCCGCTTGAACTCATAGCCGAAAAGAACTGGGAGAAGCTGTGGCAGAAGTCCTACGAAACAAGCGTTCAAAACGACGGCATCAGGGTCGTTACGATATCTCCGGGATACGACGACTCTCACCTGAAGGACGACGAGCGTGAGGACAACACTTACCGGGTGGTGGCGCGCAACAACGGCAAAACATACGCGCGGATGATAGAGTTCGTCCTCTCACAGGAGACCCCACCGCACATGGTCGCCATAACGACGTTCAACGAATATCACGAAAATACCCACATAGAGCCGTCCGTAGCCCACGGAACGCTCTACATGGACATGACGAGGGATTTCATACTCAAGGGCAGGAAGAAGTGGGACGGGAGGTAGGAGCGTGAAGGCAACAAAGCCCGTATTTATATATACCGACAAAGACTCGCTGGATTTTTCTTCGAAAAAGACGGAGACCTTCGACCTTTCCTTTCCCCCCTCTGTCGCCGAAGGCGAGTACTTTGTGGTCATAGACATCTACTCCTCCACGCACCATGTACACCCCGGGGGCCACATAGGCTGGTGGAAGAGCCCGCAGCTTGCGGGCACTGCGGGTGAGCGGATGCGGGTTAAGCTCCGGCATGACAAGGCCGGGTTCAGCGTTTTTTTCCCCTCTTTCCCCGGCTCCGGCAAGCCCGATGAGCAGTGGGTCAACCCCGAATGCGAGAGAAATGACGGGGACGTCCTTGCCGTCCACATAGTCCTTAGAAATGTCGAAACCCGTGCCGTAGACTTTGTGGACGTCGTATATCTTTACAGGAGCAAGGGACCGCTCAAGGAAGCCTCGGACCGCCGCCTCGCTCTGGAGCGAGATTCAGGGCCCGTCGACGAGATGGCCCGCCTCTGGTATCGCTGGCCAGGGGGCGGCACGCTGCGTATTGCGGCGCCCAATATCATCGAAGGCGACGCCATAGGGAACTTCTGCATTAACATGTTCAGGCTCTTCAAGGCGAACGATATACCCTGCGCCATGTACGCCGCCGGCTTCGACCCGGCCTTGAGGGGCGCTATAAAACACGTGTCGGAACTCCTGAAGGATGCCGGGGAATCCGACGTAATACTGCTTAACTTTTCCATCTTCGACCCTTACCTGGACGCCGTGTCGAAGCTTCCGGCCAGGAAGATACTCTTTTACCAGAACGTAACGCCCCCTCGCATGTTTCAGGTATACGACGCCGAGTTAGCCGGCTACTGCGCCAGGGCGTACGGGCAGTACCCTCTGCTCCGGCGCTTTGACTCCTTGATGGCCAACTCGGAGTTTTCAGGAAAGGCGCTTAGAGAGGGGCTGGAAGAAGAATTGAAGAAGGAAAAGCAAGAGGGCGAGGCGGCGGCGACTGAAGGCGGCGCGGGCATTTCGCCTGACGAGATACTCATTTGCCCCCCCCTTATAAACGCACGCCGCCTGGACTCCGTGAAAAAGGAGGAGATGGACCTGCCCTCGGCCGGGACACTGCTTCTCTACGTGGGGCGGGTCGCGCCCAACAAAAAGATAGAAGACCTCATCAGCCTTTACAGCGAGTACCACGGGCTGAACCCCGACTCGGCGCTCATCATCGTTGGCGGGTGCGCCCTAAGGGGCTACGCCAACTATATCGAGTACCTGCTGAACACCCGTTATTCAAAGGTGAAGGACAAGGTCCATATGCCCGGCCATGTATCGGACGGACAGCTTAAAACGGTCTACGAGAGGGCTTCCGCTTTTATAACCATGAGCGAGCACGAGGGGTTTTGCGTACCCCTGGTAGAGGCCATGCGCTTTATGCCGCTCTTTGCGTTCGCGCAAGAGGCGGTCGTGCAAACGCTTGGCGAAAGCGGCAGGGTCTTCCATGAAAAGGATTTCCCCGCCGTGGCAGCGGAGATCAACGGCGCCCTGGAGGAAGAACGCGAGCATGCAAGGATAATGAAGCTGCAGAACGAGAGGTTCTCCGAGATATCCGGGAACGCTGACGGAAAGCTTATCCTGAAGGCCGTCGAAAGGGTTATGTTCAAAGATGCGGGTAGCCTTTAACACCTATTCCGCCGCCTTTGACTGTCCGGGCGGCGGTGAGATACAACTGCTTAAAACAAAGGAGGCCCTTGAAAAGAGGGGGATGGAGGTCCTGCTTTTAGACCCCCGGAAGCCCGACTTGAACGGGGTGCGGATCGTACACCACTTCTCGGTCCAGGGCGGCAGCATGGAGTTCTGCTCGCACGTAAAGGAGAACCTGGGCCTGCCGCTTGCGGTCTCTCCGATACTGTGGCTCGGCGGGGACAAGAGCGCCTACCCCCTGGACGAGATAGGCAGGCTCCTCAACCTCTGCGACATCATACTGCCGAACTCAACTGCCGAGCTCAAACTGCTTTCGGAGTTTTTCGATATACCCGAGGGCAAGTTCCATGTGACAAGAAACTCCGTGGACCCCGAATTCGCGGGTCCGGTGGAAGGAGAGCTCTTCAGGGAAAAATTCGGTGTGAAGGGGCCGTTTCTCCTTAACGCAGCCAACATCGAGCCGAGAAAAAACCAGCTGAACCTGATACGCGCTGCCGGGGCCATGGGCATGGAGTTGATCCTCCTGGGCAACGTAAGGGTCGGGACTTATTTCAACGCCTGCAAGGAGGCCGGGGGTAGCGGCGTAAGATACCTGGGGTACGTCGAGCACGGCAGTGAACTTCTAAGGTCGGCCTACAACGCATGCGAGGCCTTTGTCCTGCCAAGCCTTCTTGAGACTCCGGGGCTTGCCGCCCTGGAAGCCGCCGCGGCAGGGGCCAGGGTCGTCATAACCGGCGTCGGGCCTATTGAGGAATATTTTGCCGACATGGTCACCCGTGTAGACCCGAACGACCCCGACGACATAAGGCGCGGCATTGAGACCGAACTCGCCGCCAGGAGGGATAACTCCCTCTCGAAAAGGATTATGGAGAACTTTACCTGGGACAAGACGGCCCTGGAAGTCCAGGAGGCCTATGAAAAGGTGCTTGGAGGCCCGGCCGCGCCTCCCGGGGGAGGTTAAGCCATGGGAGCCGGACACATAAAAGCGTACCTCCTTTACCCCTTTGTCGAGGCTATGCAGAAAAGGGATATCAGGGGCAAGCTCGATGTCATGAAAAAAGATTGGAAGAGGCCCTTTAAGGAGAGGCTTCCGGCCGGAGAGCGCTCGCTTTGCCGGACCCTTGCCATGGCCGGCACCCATGTGCCCTACTACCGCGACCTCTTCAAAAAGGTCAAGTTCGACCCCGAGAGTGTCGCAAGGGACGTATCCTACATGAACGAACTCCCCTTTCTCACCAAAGAGATCGTCCGGGAAGAGGGCGAACGGCTCTTGAACGAAACCTTCGACAGGAGGTCGCTGCATGTAAGAAAAACCGGGGCCTCTACCGGGCCCTCGGCCCTTATCTACTACTCCCGGGACGCACTGGACCGGACCGCCGCCGTAAACCTCTTTGTGCGCGAGTGGACGGGTAAAAAGCGACACATGAAGGAGCTCCACCTCTCCAGCCGCCTCATGGAGACGCCGCCGCTCAAGGACAGGGTAAAGGAGGCGGTGAAGTGCCTTGCGATGAACAGGGTAAACGTCCTGACCGACTCCTTTGAACCGGACTCGTTGCAGCGAGTATGCCGAAAAATCAAGGCGGCCAGGCCGTACTACTTAACGGGCCACCCCTCCACCCTTTACGCGCTGGCCCTTCATGCGAGGGAAAGGGGGGAGAGCCTTGCCGGAACGATCAAGGTCTTCGGGTCGAGCGGCGAGGTGTTGAACAGGAAAAAAAGGGGGACAATCGAGGAAGTCTTCGGCTGCAAGGTCTTCGACTGCTACGGCAGCGCGGAGTTCGGTGTCGTGGCCCATGAACTTGCCCGTGAAAATGTTAAAAAAAACGGTGCGGCGGAGACCGAACAAAAAATCCTCGACTTTATCGTATGGCCGGAAACCCTGGATACGGATACGGGTGATAAGGAGATAGTGCTCACGGGCCTTACCAACGACGCCATGCCGCTAATAAGGTACAGGACGGGCGATATGGGAGAGATAGAGAGACGCGATGACGGGTTTTATCTCGGAAACGTCCAGGGAAGGACCCATGACCTCGTGAAGATAGGCGGAAGACGCTACCCGACCCACTACATCCAGGACCTCGTAGACCGCATGGAGGGCATAGACGAGTTCCAGCTGGAGCAGCGAGAGGGGCTTCCGCTCCTCCTGCGCCTCGTGACGAGCGATACGGCCGACAGGGACGAGGTCAGCCGGCGCGTAAAGCTTTTGTGGGACGGCCGGGTCGAGGTCGAGTTCTCGGATTTCAGCGGCCTTAAGAGGGTCGGCTGGAGGAACAAGTTCAGGTACGTGGTAGCGGAGTGAGAACAAAAATGTTCAAGAGCAATAGAAAAATATACTGTTCCGCCGGGCTCTCTTATATACTCCTGCTCCCAAACGGGGACGCATACCGCTGCATGGCCGACTACAACGCAAGGCGCAGTCCGCTCTTTAACGCAAAAGACGGTTGGACTCCGCTGGAAAGGCCGGAGCTCTGCACCCACCAGAGATGCTACGCCCACTGCGATGTCGACTGGGCTACCAAATGGATATTCGAGGACGGCAAGGCCGAGCCTTTAGTAGTCAGGGCGAACTGCATAAACGACGAATTCATCGGTTCGTATGAAAAAAGAGTTCACATCGACCAGACCTTTGAAAGGCCTTTTCAAGGGGACGCCTTCATTGCCTGGCTGCCGTCGCTTGTCTGCAACTATACGTGCAACTACTGCGGCAGCGCCGCGGGTGTTTTCAAATACGAGAAGTTCCCCTCTTCGCTTCCCGAGCTTTCATGCGAAAGCTGGACCTCCGTCATGGAGGAGATCCTTTCGAACTACGACAGTATATCCCTGGTGGTCTCGGGGGGAGAGCCCCTCCTTTCAGAGGCGACAGTCCCGATAATAGAAATGGTTTCAAAAAGATTCAAGGTGAACATCTGCACCAACTTAAGCGTAGACCCGGCCGGGCTTGCGGAAAGCGGCATCACGCCCCAGGGCTCGCCCGACCTGGAAAGGGGCCTCCGAATCACGGCCACCCTGCACCCCACATCGAAGAACTTCGACGAAGGAAAGTTTTTCGATTCGCTTCTCTATCTCAAAGAGAAGGGTTTTCTCGTGAGGGCGGCCTTTGTGGGACACCCCCTGCAGCTTTCCATGGCCGAAGAATATAAAAAACGCTGCGAGGAGTACGGTATCCACTTTTTTCTTCTGCCCTGGTGCGGCAGTGACAACGACGGCGTCATCGCGAGCTACACGGAAGCCGAGCGCGAGCACTTTAACAGGCTGACCCCCTCTTACAGGAACATGCGAACGCAGACCGACCTTTTCAGCCCAAGCTATACGCTTAAGACCTCTTGTGATGAAGTTCGGCTAAAGCAGGGGGAGAGCTTTGTGCTCAGGGGAGAGGTCCTGAACACCGGTGACGTCACCTGGCTCAATAAGGACAGGAACGAGGAGGACTCTTTTAAGGTCGGCGGCAGGGTTATGCGCGAAGAGGGCAATAAAGGTGCTTTGCGGGAGTTCAGGGGCAGCCTCCCGGACGCCGACATTGCCCCCGGAGATTCCAGCGGCTTCGAGCTTACGATAGACTCTGCGGAGCTTAAAAAGGGACGCTACACATTAAAGCTCGATATGGTAAAAGAGGGCTCGTTATGGTTCGAGGAGATGGGGGCAAGGCCGAAGAGGCTCGGACTTACCATAATATAGAAAGTGAATTTAATACTGTGGCGGAACAGGACTCTTTCTTAAAAAACATCACTCTTGTGGAGGGCTTCTACGGCCTGGAGCAAGGCCCGGAAGGCAGGTTCGTGTGGACGCAGAGGCGCTTCACCGTTGAACTGAACGGGGGTACAACGGGCAGGGATTCCTTGAAGTTCGACTTGGGGAATAATTCCCCCGATAACGAGATGAACCTTTCCATAAAGACCTCGGCCGGGGAGACGCTCGGGCTCTTTAACCTGACCCACGGAAGGGCCTCGTACTTCCTGCGCGGCCTCCTCCCGGACGAGCGGCCGCTCAGCCTGGTCTTCGAACTGGACCGGGCCCTTCCCCCGGGTCTTAAGGGGAACGACCCGAGGGAGCTCGGCGTGAGGGTGCTCGATATGCTTCCCTTTTCCATGGACCCGGGCCGGGCGATGCTCGATGCGGAGCCGTGGACGGCAAGGCCGCCCGAGGACGTGTACATAGAGACCACGACCAGGTGCAACTTCAAGTGCGTCATGTGCGAGCACATAAGCGGCAAGATAGATAAGGACGACGACTTTCCGATCGAGCTTATGCCGCGGGTGATGAACCACGTTAAGACCGCCCGGACATTCTGCCTGCAGGGCCAGGGTGAGGCGATGCTCTCTCCCACCTTCAAAAAAACCATACAGGAGCTTCGCCTCGATAGTCCTAAAGTGGTATTGAATACCAACGGGAGCCTCATGAACGAGGAATTTACGGAACTCTTCCTCGGGGGCCAGGTCCTCACCGTCTCCTTTTCCATGGACGCCGCCACGGCCGGCCTTTACAGGCTTATCCGCGACCAAGACTTCGACGACATATGCTCAAGGATAAAGAGGTTCATCGACGCGCGCAACAGGGCAGGGATGTGCTACCCCGAGGTCATGATGAGCATGACTCTGATGCAGAAGAACCTCGAGGAGGCCCCGGCGTTCGTCGAGCTCGTCAAAAGGCTCGGCGCGGACATAGTGCTCTTTCTGTGCATCGGAGAGGATGAGGGAAGACGCTGGGTCGTCGAAAGAAACGGCTATAGGTTCGACTACGGTAAAGAGCTCCTGAGCGCCGACCCGGAGAGGGCGAGCACTTATTTAAGAGAGGCCTTCCGCAAAGGCGAAGAGCTCGGCATAGAGGTGAGGCTCGACCCCATGCGCAAGGCCGTTTACTCCGAGCCCCCGTCCCCCCCGTCCGGGGACGAGGCGGAAGAAGCGGCGCTCGCGGGCGTGCCCGAGGCCCTGCGCTACCACGAATTCGAACCAAGGGACTGCCCCGTGGCCTGGAAGATGACCTATATAGCGGTCGACGGGGCGGTAAATCTATGCTGCCTCAGCAACCGTATTTACCACCTCGGGTACCTGCAGGAGGTCCGGGACCTTGAAGATCTCTGGAACGGGGAGAGGGCCAGGAAGTACAGGTATCTGCTCGCCGCGAACAAGCTCCCCCCGTTTTGCAGGAACGCCCCCTGCAAGTACATTGCCGCAAGAAAAAAGGCGGACAAAATAAACCCCTCTATCTACTCTATCGGAGAAGACAAAGACGTCCGGACAAAAGGGCTCTATCCGTCCAAGGCCATGAAGTTCTGGTACAGGAGCTTTAAGTACAGCTGGACCGACGGCAAGGCGGAGCTGTCCATACCCTGGCAGGAGGGCGGCAAGGGCGAACACCTCGAGACCGGGCCCGAACACCTCCAGGTAATGTTTTACAGCGAAGACATGGCCCAGGGAAAGAAAGAGGTGGAGATAACACTCGACGGGGAGGCTGTCTTCAGCGGCCCGGTCCCGGTCGGGTCATGGAGCGAGGACGTACTGCTCGGGCCGGAGCTTTCGAGGAAGCTTGCGCCAAGAGGGCACGTAAGGGTCGGCATAAAGAGCGACACCTTTATTCCACCGGGCGCTTCTCCCGGGCCGCTCGGTGTCGGGGTGGTCCTGGTCGCCCTGGACTGACGGCTTATAGCATGACGGACAAATCCAACAACAAAGAGGAGGCTACAAAATGAGCAAGGATATAAAGATCGGGGTCTACTACTTCTCGTGGTACAACGAAAAGCACTGGAGTCTCACCCCTCACAAGCACACGCCTTATATAGGGGAGTACGACTCCGCCGACCCGAAAACCACAGAGTGGCAGATGGAGCTTATTAAAGAGTCGGGCATAGACTACGTCATATTCGATTTAGTACCGACGACCGATTGGACCTTCGAGACAATGCAGGCCTCGGTTGAAAACGCAATAAAAGAACTCAAAAAGCTTGGGCTGTCCTGGTCTTTTTTGATAGATACCCACGTCGGCCCGCCGAACGTCTTGAGGGAGAAGCAGAGCAAGCTTGGCGCAATGGGGGAGCTTATCCGATACATCGAATCCCGGGGCTGGGACGAGGGGCTTGT
>JAZGJJ010000208.1 GCA_036482575.1 Thermodesulfobacteriota bacterium | reverse complement strand
CTTTTAAGCTCCGTCTCCTTTATGCTCAAGGGCGGCATAAGGACGATGGTATCCCCGAGCGGCCTTACTATGAGGCCGCGCTCGCGGGCGGCCGTGCAGACCCTGTTGCCCATGCGGAGCTTCGCGGGGTAGCGCGCCTTTGTCTTCTTGTCTTTTACGATCTCTATCCCCGCCATTAACCCCTTCTGTCTTACGTCCCCGACGTGAGCGAGGGAGTTGAAATCTTTTAGGAGCTTTTCGAGGAGTCGTATCTTCGGTTGGATCCCTCGTATCACCCGCTCCTTTTTGAATATGTCGAGGCTCGCCAGAGCGGCCGCGCAGCCGAGCGGGTTCCCCGTATAGGTGTGGCCGTGGTAGAAGGCGTCCGGCTCTTTCCTCGTCCCGAGAAAGCTTTTATATATCTTCTCGTTGGTCATGGTCGCGGCAACGGGGAGGTACCCTCCGGTTATGCCCTTGGCAAGGCACATAATGTCCGGCACCACGCCTTCATGCTCGCACGCGAACATCTTTCCCGTACGTCCGAACCCCGTGGCCACCTCGTCCGCTATGAGGAGCACGTCGTACTTCTTTGTGAGTCTCCGAACGCCCTTAAGGAAGCCGGGCGGAGAGACTATTATACCCGCGGCCCCCTGAACGACCGGCTCGATTATGCAGGCGGCTATTTTCTTATTATGTTTTTTGAGGATACCTTCGAGCTTGTCGAGGCAGGCGAGCTTGCAGCTTGGGTATGTTTTTCCGACCGGGCAGCGGTAGCAATAAGGGTAGGGCGCGCGGAAGGAGCGGAACATAAGGGGGCTGAAGCTGCCGACGAAGAGGTCTATCTCGCCGACGCTCATACTACCTATGGTATCCCCGTGGTATGCGCCGCTAAAGGATATGAACGAGCGTTTTCGCCCTTTGCTCTTGCGGCCCTGGCAGTAAAAGGCCATCTTGAGGGCGAT
Source organism: Thermodesulfobacteriota bacterium (assembly GCA_036482575.1). NCBI lineage: Bacteria > Pseudomonadati > Thermodesulfobacteriota > Thermodesulfobacteriota bacterium. The sequence continues at coordinate 2,034 of JAZGJJ010000208.1, read as the reverse complement.
CTCAACGGCCGTTGAGCCGTTGTCCGAGTAGAATACGCGTGTCAGCCCCTTCGGCGCGACCTTTACGAGCCTTTCGGCAAGCTCTATGGAGGGGACGTTGCCGAGGCCGAGGAGGGTGGAGTGGGCGACCTTTCCGAGTTGAGTCTTTACGGCGCGGTCTATCTCGCGCCTTCGGTGGCCGTGGACCGTGGTCCAGAGGGAAGAGACCCCGTCGAGGTAGCGGTTACCGTCGGTATCAATAAGGTAACTGCCCCTGGCCTTTTCGATAATGAGCGGGTCGGACCCCCCCCCCTCCCACTCGAGCATCCTTGTGAAGGGATGCCAGACGTGCGCACGGTCGAGGCGTTGGAGTCTTCTGGTTCCGGCTCTGGCGGGCATCTTGGTCTAAAAGACGTCAGGACGAGAACTTTATCGCCACGTCCTCGCGGTGCTCGGGGTTTATCTGCCAGAGTTCCTTTGCCTTGTAGGAGAGCATGCCGGCCACGAAGACGTCCGGGAGTTTCTCTATCCGGATGTTATGGATGTTCACGCTCTCGTTGAAGAGCTCCCTCCGGTCGGAGATTTCGTTTTCGAGTTCGCTTATCCGTGTCTGGAGCTGGCCGAAGCGGCGGTCCGCCTTCAGGTCCGGGTAGTTCTCGGAGACGGCGAAGAGCGATTTCAACGCGCCGGTCAGGAAGTTCTCGGCCTTGCCTCTGTCGTCCATCGTCTTCGCTTCGTCCATCATAGAGCGGGCCTTTGTGACCTTCTCGAGCGTTTCGGCCTCGTGCTTCATGTACCGCTCGCAGATGGTTACGAGCTTCGGGAGCTCGTCGTGGCGCTGCTTCAGGAGCACGTCTATGTTGCTCCAGTTCTTGTCGACGTTGTTCTTTACGGTCACAAGCCCGTTATAGATAGTGACGAAGTACACGACTACCGCCACTATAAGGAGAAGGAAAACTATAAGTACGGCTGTCCCCATAGGTGTAGCCTCCTTTCGGTGCGTTTGTGTTAGCCGAAGAGCCTCTGTAACTCTCCCAATATATCTCCATGTCGGAGAACTTGCAACAGGTAAATGCCGCCGCCCGTGGTGCCGGCCAGCCCGAGCGTGAGGAAGAGCGGTATCCTCCAGGCCATGGAGTCGAGTATCGCCTCCTCGTGCTTGTCGGAGATGTAGAAGAGCCCGCCCGAGGGGTAGGGACCGATGGCGATATTGTCTTCATTCTTTTTCGAGGCGAGTTTCTCGGCGAGCATCTTGTCCTCGACGTCCTTCTTCGCCGTCTCCCACTCCTCGTCGTTTATCTTGCCGTCCATGTCCGCGTCGTACTGCCGGAGCCTTGTCTTGTCGCTCTTAAGCGCCTTGAGCCTTTCGATGAACTTCCTCCTCTTCTCGGCGAAGCTTATCCTCATGCGGTGGGCGAAGCCCATGACATAGAGGCTCTCGCCTTCGGGTATCACCGTCTCCTCCACTTTTCCGTCGGAGATGTGAATGCCCTGGCCCGCCGCGAAGAAACTCGACCGGTAATCCCCCCTGAGGGTCTCGGACCTGCCGCCGCGTATTATGGCCTCGTTCGGGAGGACGAGCACGCGCCCTGTGTCGTCCTCGACGTAGAAGGGGATGTTGCCGCTGTCGCCCCACTCCTTCAGTACGTACCTGTAGCCGTTCTTTACCCTGACACGGTCATATACCTTGTAAGAGTAGTAGACGCAGTCGGTGTTGGTATAGGGCGACTTCATCGCAAACTTCCGGCGGGCGCGGCCCGCTACCTCGACCGTGCCCATGGGCATGGTGCGTATCCTGCTCGTCGGGCAGTTCTCGATGGCCCTCTTCCTCTTAATGAGTACGAGGGAGTGGATGAAGATAAGGAGGCCGGCCGAGAGGAGGCTTATCGAGAGCGGTTCGAGCGCTTCCGCCGCGTACGCCACCCAGAGCGGGGCTACGGCCATGACGGCGAGTGGGAAGCAGAAGACCGGCGGCCCCAGAGCCCGGATGCGCCTCTTGTTGTTCGTGAAGAAGTTGCCCCACGTGGAGATGCTGCCGGTCCTGTAGACCACGGC
>JAZGJJ010000207.1 GCA_036482575.1 Thermodesulfobacteriota bacterium | reverse complement strand
CTTCCTCGGCTTGAAGGCGTTAAGCGGGGCGGAGAGGAGGGTCCCGGTTACGGAGGCCGTGGTTACGATAATCCTTTTGACTTCGGTTTTGGGCTATGGTTTTATAAGGAAGGGAAGGGTGGACGCGGCCGTATCCGGTTGGGAAGAGCTTGAAGTCGCGCTGGCACAGGGGAATATCGACCAGTCGTTTAAGTGGGACCCGGCCTTCCAGCAGAAGTCCATAGCCCTCTACAGGGACCTCACCATAAAGGCCGGGAAGGACGGAGCGGAACTGGTCGTCTGGCCCGAGACCGCCGTACCCTTCTACCTTGAAAGCGACCCCATGGGGCCGGTGGTGCTCGATATCGCCAACGAGGCCGGAGTTCGTATCCTGACGGGCGCGCCGGCCTATGACCCGGATATCCGGGCTGGCGGTGGCGGCGGTGGTGGGCGCAACTACTTCAACAGCGCCTATCTTATCGCGCCCCCGGGCATCATAACCGGCAGGTACGATAAGATCCACCTCGTGCCCTTCGGCGAGTACGTGCCGCTCAAAAAGCTCCTCTTCTTCGTGGACAAGCTGACCCACGGCATAGGGGACTTTACCCCCGGCACGAGCACCGAGCCGCTCAAGTTCGGCCGGCCGGGGGGTAAGGGGGGGGTGGGTCTGGGCGTGCTCATCTGCTACGAGGCCATCTTCCCCGCCATAGCGAGGGCGTTCGTAAGAGACGGCGCGACGCTCCTCGTTAACGTCACGAACGACGCCTGGTTCGGGAAGACGTCGGCCCCGTACCAGCACCTCGCCATGACCGCGGTGAGGGCCGTTGAGAACAGGGTGTTCCTTGTAAGAGCCGCCAATACCGGAATAAGCGCGATAGTCGATCCGGCGGGGAGGATTATCGAGCGGAGCGAACTCTTCGAAGAGGCCCTCGTAATGGGGAGCGTGGGGCTCAGGCAAGGGGGTAAGAGTTTTTACACCCTTTACGGCGACGTATTTGCGCTGGGTTGTCTGGCACTTACGGGCGTATTTATCGCCCTCGGATTAAATCGACGGAGGTACTGAAGATGTATGACGAGATAAAAGACAGCCTTAACGGGATAAAGGTCAGGTTCGAAGAGCTAAGGGGTTATCTTTGACCCGGATAAAGGTAAAGACGAACTAAAAGAGATAGAGAAGCGCGCCTCCGAGCCGTCCTTCTGGGAGGACCCCGATGCCGCCCGTCCCCTGATGAAGAGGAAGTCCGAGTTAGAGGCGGCGGTCGGGTCGTTCGATAGGATATGGGGGCATATCGAGGAAGCGGAGGTGCTCCTCGGCCTTGCCGAGGAGGAGGACGACGCGGCGTGCGCCAGGGACGCCGAGGACAGGCTCGCCGAGGCCGTTAAGGCCATTGAGGCCGTCGAGGTACAGCGTATGCTCGGCGGCGAGCACGACGGGCTCAGCGCCATAGTCTCCATAAACCCCGGCGCCGGAGGCACCGAGGCCCAGGACTGGGCCGATATGTTGTTGCGCATGTATCTCAGGTGGGCCGAGACCAGAGGTTTCTCCACCGAGATAGTCGATTACCAGCCCGGCGAGGAGGCCGGGGTGAAGAGCGTTACCCTTACCGTCGTCGGCCAGTTCGCATACGGTCACTTGAGGGCCGAGGTGGGGGTGCACAGGCTCGTCAGGATATCCCCCTACGACGCGGCGAAGAGGCGCCATACCTCATTTGCTTCGGTCTCCGTATACCCGGAGATAGAAGGCGATATAGAGGTTGAAGTGAACGAAGCGGACTTGAGGATCGACACCTACCGCGCGAGCGGCGCCGGAGGCCAACACGTCAATAAGACAGACTCGGCCGTCAGGATAACGCACGTCCCCACCAATATAGTCGTCCAGTGCCAGAACGAGAGGAGCCAGCACAAGAACAAGGCCACGGCCATGAAGATACTCCGCTCCCGCCTCTACGAGCAAAGGATGAAGGAGGAGGAGGAGAAGATGGACTCCCTGCATAAGGAGAAGCGCGACATAGCGTGGGGAAGCCAGATACGCTCCTACGTGCTTCAGCCCTACAGGCTCGTCAAGGACCACAGGACCGGGATAGAGAACGGCAACGTAGACGCGGTCCTGGACGGGGCCATAGACCGGTTTATAGAGGGGTATCTGCTCGGCGCGGGGCCAAAAAATGGGAAAAAAGGAAAAAACGGAAAAAAAGGGGGGAAAGGGCAAAAGGCTTGACAACTGCCCGTATAATCGGATAATATACTTTTTTCCCTTTTAAGAGTGGAGGATACAAGTATGTATGCGGTTATAAAAACGGGCGGCAAGCAGTATACGGTGAGAGAAGGGGACGTCCTTAAGGTCGAAACCCTCGGCGGAGAGGCGGGAGACCCCCTTGAGCTCACCGAAGTCCTTGCCGTCGGCGAGGGCGAGGAGTTGAAGGTCGGCACGCCCGTGCTTCCCGACGCGAAGGTCGTATGCGAGGTCCTGGAGCAGGGGAAGCACAAGAAGGTCGTCGTCTTCAAGAAGAAGCGCAGGAAGGGCTACTCCAGGAAGCAGGGACACCGCCAGAGATATACCAGCATAAGGATTAAAGAGATACAGGGATAAGATACCGTGATGCGTGTACGTTATACGTGATGCGGGAAGATTTTTTAAAATACGCATAACGCATCACGGCCTTCAGGAGGTCTTAAGATGGCACATAAAAAAGCGGGCGGAAGCTCAAGGAACGGAAGGGACAGTCAGGGCCAGAGGCGCGGGGTGAAGCGTTTCTCCGGCCAGGCCGTCACCGCCGGCTCCATCCTTGTACGTCAGCTCGGCACCAGGGTCTACCCCGGAGCGAACGTCGGGATGGGCAAGGACTATACCCTCTTTGCGAAGATGGACGGGGTGGTGAACTACGAGACGAGAGGCAAAAAGAAGGTCGTAAATATAGTCGCCTCGTAAGAGATAAGAAAAAACAGACCACGGCAAAGGGCGGTAAGTTATCCGCCCTTTTTTTATTTCAATTCGCGGCGGAAGGCAGTTCTTGAGGGAAACTTTTTGTAAAAAGTTTCCCTCAAACTCCTTTCAAAAACTTTTAGTTCTTACCCGGGGGCACCCCCCCGTTGGGGGGGTGCCCCCGGGTAACTATAAGTCTTCGGAGGGGGGTCTGGG
>JAZGJJ010000206.1 GCA_036482575.1 Thermodesulfobacteriota bacterium | reverse complement strand
GGTTGGAGGTCCCGGTCTACGGCGACGGCACGGCGAAGAGGGATTTTACCTACGTAGGCGACATAATAAACGGGGTCGAGGCGGCCGTCTATAAACCGTTCCCCTACGAGATAATAAACCTCGGAGGCTCGAAGACCCATGAGGTGCATGAGCTCATATCGATAATAGAAAAGAAGCTCGGCAAGAAGGCGAACGTCAAAAAACTTCCGCCCGCCGAGGGCGACGTGCCGGTTACCTGCGCCGACGTCGGCAAGGCCGAAAGGCTTCTAGGCTTCAAGCCCGAGGTCGGCCTCGACGAGGGGGTCGGGAGGTACGTTAGCTGGTTTCTCGGGCGGGAAAAAAGCGGAGCGACGGAGGCATAGGTGAAGAAACTGCATCTAAAGGACCTGAAGGAGAGGGTTAGAGTGGACGACAGCTTCCTCGTAGCGAAGAAGGAGACCGGTGTCAGCAAGGCCGGAAAACCCTATCTGAACCTAAAATTCATGGACCGTACGGGCGAGGTCGAGGCCCGCGTCTGGGACGATGCGGAGGCCATAGGCAGAGGTTTTGAAAAGGGGGACGTGGCCAGGGTAAGGGGCCACGTGGTCTCCTACCAGGGGAAGCTCCAGCTGAACGTGGCCGGGGTGACGGCACTCTCCAACGGTGAGTTCAACATGAGGGACTACCTCCCCGCAACCGAAAGAGACCCGGAAGAGATGATAAAGGAGCTCGACGGCGTCATCTCGGCCGTCGGGGACAAGCACATAAAGGGGCTCCTTACCGCCGTCTTCAAGGACAGCGAGCTCAGGGGGCTCTTTATGACCGCTCCGGCGGCCAAGGCCATGCACCACCCGCGGCTCGGGGGACTCATCGAGCACGTCCTCTCGCTCTGCAAGCTCGGGGAGTTCGTATCATCACATTACAGGCAGCTTAACCGAGACCTCCTCACCGCGGGCCTCATACTCCACGACATCGGCAAAATATATGAACTCTCCTACGACGGCCCCTTCGACTACACCGACGAGGGCAGGCTCATCGGCCACATAACAATGGGTGTGGAGATGGTCGAGGCGAAGATAAAGGAGGTGCCGGACTTCCCCAGGGAGACCTCGATGCTCTTGAAGCACATGCTCCTCAGCCACCACGGCTACCTCGATTTCGGCTCCCCGAAGAGGCCCAAGACGCTGGAGGCCACGGCCCTCTACTACCTCGACGACCTCGACGCGAAGATGGACTCCATAAGCTCCCTTATCGAGAAGGAGGGGGGCAGGGGCAACTGGACCGAGTTCCACAGGCTCTACGAGAGGTTTATCTACAAGGGCGCTCCCGGGTCCCCCGGGGCGGAGGCCCTGGGGGAGAAGGAAGATAGGGTGGAAAAGGGGAAGGAAGGGAAAGGGGAAAAAGGTAAAGTGGGGAAAAAGGAGCCCGACCTCTTCGGCAAGGACGGCGGGTGAGGGGGCTGAAGAAGGGGGCGGAGGGGGCAGCTATATCCAAGATACGGAAGAGGATCGCTTCCGCATGCCGAAGGGACCCGGCCTTAAGCGAGAGCACGCCGGTATTCGGAGACGGCCCGGTCCCATCGGGGCTCATGGTGGTGGGCGAGGCACCCGGAAGGAGCGAGACAAAGCTCGGAAGACCGTTCGTCGGCCGGGCCGGGACTTTTTTCTTCGATATAGTCGAGGACGTCTTCGAGCGGCCCAGGGAAGAACTCTACATAACGAACGTCGTAAAGGTCTGGCCGAAGATAGATACCGAGAGGGGGAGGACCCGCCCTCCGACGAGGGCGGAGATAGCTTTTTTCCTTCCCTACCTGAAAGAGGAAATAGTTGCGGTCGGGCCCGCGACGATAGTCGCGGTAGGAAAGGTCGCGTTCACCGCACTCGTTCCCCAAGGCGAGTTCATCCCCGGCGCGTGGGCCGAATACGGGAGCGGGGTCCCGGTTATGCCCGTCTACCACCCGGCCTATATCCTCAGAAAGCAGAAGAGCCTCCGGGAGCTAACGGCAGGGCTAAGGACGGCGCTCCGGGAGGTCAAGGGGCGCTTGAACTCGTCGTAAGGTCGTTCATTTCAAAGGGTGCGTTTCCTCAAACCCCTCGGCAGCTTCTTTTCCTTTCTTCTCGTCCACGAACTGCAGTAGCAGGAGTCCCACCAGGAAGAAAGCCCCGATCGTGAGGATGGCGTAGCGCTGGTTCCCGGTCGCGGCCGTTACTTCACCGTATATGATGGGGCCGAGGACGGCCGAGAACTTCCCGACCGTAGCGAAGAAGCCGAAGAACTCGGCGTTCTTGCCGTGCGGGGTAAAGAGGCCGAGGAGCGCCCTGCTCGCGGCCTGGTTCGAGCCCATGGCCGCCCCGGCCACGAGCCCCACTATATAGAAGCCCGTCTTGGTCTCGACCATGTAGACCCCGGCCATAACGCCCGTCAATATAACGAGCGTTATGGAGATGGCGCCCCGGGCGCCGAGCCGGTCGGTTATGGGGCCGAACGCCAGGGCCCCGAGTGCCGCGCTTACGTTCACCACCACGAAGTACATAACTATCTCGCCGGGCGTGAAGCCGAGCACCTTGTTCGCGAATATCGCGCTGAAGACCGCGACCGTGTTTATCCCGTCGGTATAGAGGAGATACCCGAAGAAGTACTTTGTGAGTTCCCGGAACTTCCTTATCTCGTGGAAGGTCTCGATCATCCTCCGGAGCCCGCCCCTTATGTGGTGCCCGGCCGTAAGGTTCGCCCGAACTGTCGACCTCTCCCGGAGGAAGAGAAAGGTGGGGATGGAGGCGACGAGAAAGAAGAGGGCCGTAAGCGGGAAGCTCAGCCGGTAGGAGGCGAGGTTCGCGTCAACGAGCCCCCCTTTTATGAGTGGATAGACGAGGATGAGGCATAGGAGCCCGCCCACGTATCCGAGCGCCCAGCCGTAGCCCGATATCCTCCCTATGTTGGACCTGTCCGAGACGTCTATGAGGAACGAGTTATAGAAGTGCATCCCGCCGTTAAAACCTATGTTGGAGAGTGCCAGGAGCATAAGTCCCAGCACTATGTCGCCCGGCCCGACGAAGAAGAGGGCCGAGGTCGCAAGGATACAGAGGGAGGTGAAGAAGAGGAGGAAGCGTTTTTTGAACCCCCCGTGGTCCGCCACCGCGCCCAGGAGCGGCGCCATAAGCCCTATTACCAGCATGGAGAGGGCGTAGCCCCATCCCCAGAGCCTCTCCCCGTTGCCGTCTTCTCCTCCGGCCACCACCGTTGTGAAGTACACGCTGAAGGCCACGGTGATTATGACGGTCGTGTAAGAGGAGTTGGCGAAGTCGTACATGCACCAGGCGAACACCTCGCGCCTTGAGGCCGGGCCCCTGTTCTCCACGCAATTACTTGCCATCGGGTCGTTTTTCTAACATAATAGAGGTCTATGAGTAGAGGCTGGCACAGCATAACCCTGAGCGCGGCGCTCTCCTGGTTCATGAAGCTCGTGCTCGTGGGGCTCTTCCCATATGAGATCTACATAGGGGACTACCTCTTCGCGTTCGCCACCTTCGTGGCCATAGTGCTGAGCCTCGTGCCGAGTATCGTCGAGAGGAACTACAATATCCACCTCCCCTTCGAGCTGGACCTCCTGATAACCCTCGCTATCTTCCTGCACACGTTCCTCGGCGAGGTCATGAGGTTCTACGAGAAGGTATGGCTGTGGGACAAGGTCCTGCACTTTTACGGGAGCGCCGTGATCGCCATGCTCGCGTTTATGATAGTCTACACGCTGCATTATACAAGAAAGCTCCGCCTTACGATACCGTTTATAGGTTTTTTCACCGTGATCTTCGCCATGGCCGTCGGCACCGCGTGGGAGCTCGGGGAGTTCGCCGTGGATAACCTCTTCGATAAGACCACCCAGAGGGACCTTCCGGATACGATGTGGGACCTGGTCTACGACCTGGTGGGCGGGACGCTCGTGGCCGGGATGGGTATGTTATACGTCAGGTACTCCCGGCCCGAGGAGAGGAAGCGGTTCACAAAGCCGCTCGGGGAGGTTTTTAGAAAAAAGGGGAGGATGAGGGGGAGCAGGGTATAACACCTTGACTTGGAAATTATCGCGTACTAAACTTTCAAGCGCCTTTTAAAACGGAGACACTATGGATATCCATTCCAGTTCCGAGGACATTTCGAGCCATACTTTTGACGGTTCTTTGGTTGAGGCCGGGCTCCGGCCCCTTGCGGCCACCGGCCTCTCCACCCTGCAGGTGAACGTCGGGAAACTCTGCAACAAGTCCTGCCGCCACTGCCACGTCGGGGGGGGGGCGGGGATGGAAGAGGTGATGACCAGGGAGACCTTCAACGCCTGTCTCGATGCCCTCTCTTCCGGCGGCCTCTCGGTCGTAGACATAACCGGCGGAGCGCCGGAGATGAACCCGAGCTACAGGTGGTTCGTCGAGAGCTGCCGGGGGATGGGGGGGATGGGCCTCCACGTGAAGACGCGCACCAACCTGACGATAATGCTCGAAGACGGCTATACGGAGCTGCCCGCCTTCTTCGCGGAAAACTCGGTCGAGGTGATCGCCTCCCTGCCGTGCTACAGTGAAGGCACTACCGACGAGGTCAGAGGGAAGGGGACCTTCCGCGGGTCGCTGGAGGCGTTAAGCAGGCTTAACCAAGCCGGCTACGGCAAGGAAGGGTCCGGGCTTCTTTTAAACCTCGTATACAACCCCTCCGGAGCCTTTCTCCCGCCCGTGCAGAGCGAGTTGGAGGCCGCCTTCAGGCGCGAGCTTCTGGAGCGCTACGACATAAGCTTTAACGGCCTATTCGTGCTTACGAACATGCCCGTCGGCAGGTTTGCGGACTCTCTTGAAGCCTCGGGCAGCCTCGACGGATACCGGGAGAGCCTTGTATCTTCCTTTAACCCTGTGGCGGCGGAAAATGTCATGTGCCGCACCACGGTCTCTGTCGGCTGGGACGGCTCCCTCTACGACTGCGACTTCAACCAGATGCTCAGGCTCGGGTGCGCGTCCGGCGCGCCCGGCCATATAAGGGAGTTCGACCGGGCCGGGCTCAAGGGGCGGAGGATCGTGACCGGTCCGCACTGCTACGGCTGTACCGCCGGGGCCGGGTCGAGCTGCGGAGGTCAGACCGTTTGAAGCCGGGAGGATTAAAGATGCGCGTGGCGATAATAGGAGGCACCTTCAACCCCATACACACGGGCCACCTGAGGCTCGCCGAGGAGGTCCGCGAAGGACTCGGCTTTGCACGGGTCATATTTATCCCCGTCTGCCTGCCCCCGCATAAGGACGGCGAGGGGATACCGCCCGCAGCCGAGCGCCTCGATATGGTCCGGCTCGCAATAGAGGGCAACCCCGCCTTCGAGGCCTCGGATATCGAGATAAAGAGAGGGGGCAGGTCGTACACCGTGGAGACCGTAAAGGCGCTTGGCGAGGACGGAACAGGACTCGAACCCGCCATAGTGGTGGGCGCCGACTCCTTTAACGAGATAACCACCTGGTGCGAGTACGAAAAACTTTTTACGCTCGCGGACTTCGTGGTGGTCCCAAGGCCCGGCCACGCGGCGAAGAAGATAGCCGAGGTGGTTCCTGTTGAATTGGCGCGGAAGTTCTGCTATGATGCGGAGAAGGAGGCCTACGTGAGCTCCTACGGGCATTCCGTGACCTATTTCGACACGACGCTCATGGACATATCCTCTTCGGATATACGCAGGAGGGTGGCGGCGGGGATGTCGATAAGGTACCTTGTGCCCCCGGGGGTGGAGGAATATATCCTCGGGAAAGGTCTCTATAAGTAAGGCAAGGAAAAAACAGGAAAAAAAAGACCGGAGAGAGCGGAAACTGGATTCCAGGAAAAAGGCGCTTGAGATAGCAAAGCTCGTCGGCGGGAAGAAGGCCGAAGGGGTGGTTATACTTAACATAAGTAAGCTCTCCAGCGTTTCGGACTACCTGCTGGTCTGTAGCGGCCTGTCCGAGAGGCAGGTCCAGACGATGGCCTCCGCGGTGGAGGAGGGGCTTAAGGCCAAAGGGAAACGCCCGCTCGGGGTCGAGGGTAAAGAGATGGGCAAGTGGGTGCTTATGGACTACGGCGACGTCGTGGTGCACCTCTTCCATGAGCCCGTAAGGGCCCGCTACGATATAGAAGGACTCTGGGTGGACGCCCCACCGCTCCCGATAAAGGACGAGAAAAAGAAGGCCGGATAAGGGGCCCCTGCGCCCCCGGGGTGGGGGGGAGGGGGGGGAGGGGGAGCTTAAAGACATTGAAGATAGTCTTCCTCTGCGTCGGGGGCATTAAAAAAGGGTATATAGCCCGGGGGGTAGAGGAGTACCTGAAGAGGATAGGAAGGTACTCCCCGGTGGAGGTTATCGAGGTAAAGGAGGGGCCGGCGCCTAAGGGGGCTCCCAGGGTCGACGTCCTCAAGAGAGAGGCCGAGAGGATAGTCAAAAAGCTCGGGAAGCGCGACTTCATCGTGGCCCTTTCGGACACCGGCAGGGTCTTCGACTCGAAAGGCTTTTCCGGTTTTTTTGAGAGGATACTCTCCGGCGGGAAGCAGCGGATATGCTTTATCGTAGGAGGGGCCTACGGCCTCCACCCGACGGTCGTGGAGGGGGCGGACGCCAATCTCTCCCTCTCGGCCATGACCATGCCGCACGAACTGGCGAGGCTGGTCCTCTTCGAGCAGGTCTACAGGGCCTTTACCATCATGAAGGGGGAGCCGTACTCGCACTGAACCCCGAGGGCAAAACGTAAAAGACCGCACATTAATAAGAGATCGGACATTAATCGGCATGTATTCCAAACTTGTACTCTTTTTCCTCATAATCGTCGTTGGGGGTTTCTTCTACCTCCATACGATTAATCCCGCGGAGGTGAACTTCGTCATCGCGAAGGACCGGGCCTACGTATTCCCGGTTACCGTGGTCGTGTTCGCGGGGTTTTTCCTGGGCGCCGCGCTCGTCTTCCTGCTCTCTCTCTTCGTCGACGCCAGGAGGGCCATAGCGGACATGAGGCTCAGCCGGGAGAAGAAGCAGAGGGACAGGACGGAGAAGGACTACCGCGACGGTGTGGCGGCGATACTCAAGGGCAGCCCCGCAAAGGCGGTAAGCCTCCTCGAAAAGGCGTTCGCGCAGGATAAGAAGAACATCGACATACCCTTCCGCCTCGCCGAGGCGTACCTGGAGGACGGAAAACCCCAGGAGGCCATGAGGCTCCTCGAGGGATTGCTCCTGAAGAACTCCGGGAACATCGAGGTGCTCTCGGCCATTGCGGACTATGCCGGGAAGATAGGCGACACGTTCAAGGCGGAGGAGACCCTTAAAGAGATAGTCGCGCTCGACCCCGGTAACCCGCACGCTCTCGGGAGCCTCAGGGACATGATGGTGGAGAACGGGGAGTGGCAGAGGGCCGCGGACTACCAGAAAACTCTCGTCAGCCGCCTCTCCGACGGGGAGGAGCGCGCCGCCGGGAATAAGATACTTTCCGGGCTTACCTACGAGAGCGCGGCCGCGACCATTAAAAATGGCGAGGCCGGGGAGGCCGAAAAACTCGACGAGGCGCTCGGCAAGGCGAAGGGGCTGGTGAAGTCCGACGAATCCTTCGTGCCGGGCCATATCCTTCTCGGCGACATACAACTCAGGAAGGGACGCGCCTCGGACGCAAGGAAGACATGGGAGAGGGCGTACGGCAGCCGCCCCGACCCCGCACTTTTCTTAAGGATCGAGGAGCTCTACTTGAAGGAGTCCAGGCCGCAGGAGATAATAGAGAAGTACAGGGCGGCCGTCAGCGAAAGGCCCGGGGATACCGATCTGAGGCTGCTCGCGGCGAGGCTTTACCTGAGGCTCGAAATGGTGGACGACGCCATCGAGGAACTCGAAAGGCTCGGCCAGGAAGGGGAGGACGGTTTTTACCGGGAGGTACTCCTCGGCGAGGCCTACTTAAGGCGCGACCAGGGCGGCAAGGCGGCTAATATCTTCCGGAAGGCGCTCGGGAAGACCCGGCCGGCCCTCGATAAGGAACTGGCCCCGCCGTTTATCTGCTCCGGGTGCAAGCACGGCACGCTCGACTGGCAGGCAAGATGCCGCGTCTGCGGCGACTGGAATACGCTCGTCATGAGTAGAGACACATCCGTCAACTCCGAAAAAGAAACAGTCGCGGGATAAGGCTATGAGGCCGCTCGTGCTGATCGTCCTGGACGGCTGGGGCATAAACCCGAAGAAGGACGCTAACGCGACGGCACTCGCGGACACCCCCAACATCTCAAGGCTCCTTAAGACCTACCCTTCCACTAAGCTTAATACCTCCGGCCTCTCCGTAGGATTGCCCGATGGTCAGATGGGCAACTCCGAGGTCGGGCACCTGACCCTCGGCTCCGGACGTGTCATATTCCAGGACCTCACCCGCATAAACAAGTCCGTCCAGGACGGCTCTTTTTTCGAGAACCCGACCCTTAACAGCACGCTCACAGACATAAAGGAGCGCGGCGCGACCCTGCACCTTATGCTGCTCCTTTCCGACGGAGGGGTGCACAGCCACATATTGCATCTCTACGCGCTGCTCGGTATGGCATGGGAAAGGGGACTTTCCAGGGTATACGTGCATGCCTTCCTCGACGGCAGGGACACCCCGCCGAAGAGCGGGACCGCCTACATCAAAGCGCTCCTTTCGCATATGGGAGAGCTCGGGGTGGGCAGGGTGGCGACCGTATCGGGCAGGTACTACGCGATGGACAGGGACGAACGCTGGGACAGGGTCAAGAAGGCCTACGACGCGATGGTCCACGGCGACGGGGTTAAGGCCGAAGACCCGCTGGAGGCCCTAAGGAAGGCCTACGAAAGAGGCGAGACCGACGAGTTCGTCCATCCCACGGTCATAACCGATAACGGCAAGCCTACGGCCGTGCTGTCGGACGGCGACGGCGTGATTTTTTTGAACTTCAGGGCGGACAGGGCCAGGGAGCTTACCCTCGCTCTCACCCAAGAGGAGTTCACCGGGTTCGACAGGAAGAAAAAGCCCGACCTCGGGTCGTTTACGTGCATGACCGAGTAC
>JAZGJJ010000205.1 GCA_036482575.1 Thermodesulfobacteriota bacterium | reverse complement strand
TTGTGCTGGCTCTTCTCGTCCTGGCACGAGACCGCTATCCCCGAGGGGATGTGCGTGATCCTGACCGCCGTCTCCACCTTGTTCACGTTCTGCCCGCCGTGGCCGCCGGCCCTGAACGTGTCCGTGCGGAGCTCGTCCGGTTTTATCTCTATCTCTACCTCCTCGGCCTCCGGCATGACCGCGACCGTTACCGTCGAGGTATGGCGCCTGCCGGAGCTCTCGGTCTCCGGCACCCTCTGCACCCTGTGCACTCCGCTCTCGTACTTGAGCCGCGAGTAGGCCCCGCGTCCATCCACCATGGCGATTATCTCCTTGAAACCGCTGGACCCGGTGGGGCTGGAGCTCATCACCTCCACCTTCCAGCCCTGCACCTCCGCGTACCTCGAGTACATCCTGAAGAGCTCGGCGGCGAAGAGCGCGGACTCGTCCCCCCCGGCCCCGGCCCTTATCTCGAGGAGAACGCTCTTGTCGTCGTTGGGGTCTTTCGGCAGGAGCAGCACCTTGAGCCGCTCGGTGAGCACCTCCTTCTTCTCCTGGAGTTCGGCCAACTCCTCCTTGGCGAGCTTCTTCATCTCCTCGTCTTTGTCCCCGAGGATGAGCCTGTTATCGTCGATATCTTCCTCGACCTTCTTGAGACCCCGGTAGGTCTCTACCGTTTCGGTAAGCGAGGAGTGCTCCCGGGCGTAGTCCCGGTAGGCGGCCTGGTCGGAAACGACCTCGGGGCGGCCCATGAGCTCCGAGAGCTCATCGTATCTTTTCTCTACCTCTGCGAGTTTTTTGAGTATCATGGTCTTTTACGGCCGCCGGAGGACGGAGGGGTGCCCACTCCGGGGTGTCTTCCTCGGGAATCCGGTGCATGTCCTCGATATCTTCGAGGCGTACGAGTGGCGGAATTTTGCGGCGAGGGGGGCTGTGGTTTCAGGGTTTGCGGTGGAATTCGGGAGAGATACCTTCACGCCGGGCTTCCAGGTATTAGGCTCCCTTTTCCGTTTTGCCGTACTTACGCCTGAACTTCTCCACCCTGCCGGCCGTGTCCATGAGCCTCTGCGTCCCGGTGTAAAAGGGGTGGCAGTTCGAGCAGACCTCCACCGATACTTCCTTCCTGGTGGAGCGGGTCGTGACCTCGAACCCGCAGGCACAGTGGAACTTCGCCACTTCGTACTCGGGATGTATACCTTCCTTCATCTACGGCGACTCCTTCTCTTAGGTTTTAAAAGATGTATAATAACAGCTACTTCGAGGGAATGCAAGGAAATTCATGGCCCAGGCCTGTGGCCGGGGGTAGGGGTTTGGGGCAGGGGGCCCTCACATTGCAACAGGCCCGGCTATGTGGTAAGTTCCACGGATGCGTGGAGGAGAAGCAGGGGATAGGGAGATGGACGGGGAAGCCGAGAGAAAAGAGACCCCCGTTGGAGGCGGGGCGGGTATTCCATGGCTATCCTCGCCCGCTCTTGCGCTGGCGCTCATAGCCGCGGCCGGTATCCTCGTCTACTCCAACACCTTCCACGCGTCGTTCCACTTCGACGACGCCCCCAATATCGTAAGTAACCGTGAGGTGAGGGGCTTGGAAAGTTTTTGGCCCCCGACCGGCACGAGATACCTGGCCTTCCTCTCCTTCGCGCTGAACTACCACTTCGGGAAGCTCGACGTTTTGGGCTACCACCTGGTCAACACCTCAGTCCATATCCTGAACGGACTGCTGGTATGGTGGCTCGTGGTCCTGACCTTAGGGACGCCCGCAATGCGCCGGGCAGGAGTGGACCGGCGGGCGGGATACCTCCTCGCCCTCGTTGCGGCCCTTGTCTTTATCGTCCATCCGGTCCAGACCCAGGCCGTGACCTACATATCCCAGAGGTTCACCTCGCTCCTGGCGCTCTTCTACCTCCTCGGCCTCTGCCTCTACGCAAGGGCCCGGCTCTCGTGGACGGAAAAGGAAAAAAGCCGGGGAGGTGGGGGGGGTGGGGGTGCGTGGGCATTTTATATCCTCGCCCTGCTGGCCGCACTGGCGGCCATGAAGACGAAGGAGACGAGCTTTACGATGCCTTTCGTAATCCTCCTCTACGAGCTTGCGTTCTTCCGTGACCTCAAGGGTATATGGCCGAGCGTGCGCCGTGTCGTCCCTTTTCTGTTGCTCTTGCCCGTTGTGCCGCTTACCCTTTTCGCGCCGGAGCTGGGGCTTCGCGAGGGCGGAGACGGCATAGACGAGGGGATAAGGATTCAGCAGATAAAGGACCTCGGAGCCCTTTCCCCCTACGCCTACCTCATGACGCAGATGAGGGTCGTGGTGACGTATCTGAGGTTGCTTGTCTTGCCGATAAACCAGAACCTCGACTACGACTACCCGGTCTACCACTCGCTGTTTATCCCGGAGGTGTTTTTGTCTTTTCTCTTTCTTCTTTCCGTATTAATCTTCGGCGTTTATCTCCTTATACGTTCACGCATCACGCATCACGCACACGGTCTTCTGGCGTCTTTTGGAATACTGTGGTTTTTCATAACCCTTTCGGTCGAGTCGAGTATCTTTCCCATAAAGGACGTGATAAACGAGCACAGGTTATATCTCCCGAGCGTGGGGGCCGCGGTTGCCTTCTCGGCCGCCGTGTTCTACTGCTTCGACCGCATGGGGATAAGAAAGCTCTCGGCCGCCACTTGCGTTCTGCTCCTCCTTACCGCCGCGCCGCTCGGCGCGGCGGCCCGCCTGAGGAACCTCGTCTGGGAGAACGATTCGGCGCTCTGGGAAGATGTGGTTCGTAAGAGCCCGGAGAAGGCGAGGGGCTATAATAACCTCGGGAGCAGCTACCTCGATTCCGGACGTACGGAGGAAGGGCTGGAGGAGTTTAAGAGGGCCGTGGAGCTCAAGCCGGATTTTCCGGAGGCCTATAACGGCTTCGGGGTGATCTATAGCGAGCTCGGGCGGCCGGAGGAGGCGATAGTGGCCCTCAAAAGGGCCGTGGAACTCAGGCCGGACTACCCGAAGGCCTATAATAACCTCGGGGTGGCCTATGACGAACTCGGGCGGACGGGGGAAGCTATAGCTGCGTATAAAAAGGCCCTGTTGATCTATTCGTATTACCCGGAGGCCCTGAACAACCTCGGGACCGCCTACGAGAAGATGGGGCGCGTGGACGATGCGATAAGGGAGTACGAGGAGGCGTTGAAGCTCGCGCCCGGTAACGCGGCGGCCCACAACAATCTCGGCGGGGCCTACGTCAAGAAAGGCCGGTACGACCGGGCCGTGGGGCACTACCTCCTCTCCCTCGCGGAGGAGCCGGACAGCGAAGAGGTACACTTCCATCTCGGCCTTGCCTACTACAACGCCGGCCGGATGGAGGAGGCCGTGGGGGAGTTCCGTGCCGCCTCGAGGCTTAAGCCCGATTACGCCGACGCCCGCTATAACCTCGGCCTCGCCTACTACAACCTTGGACGCGTGGACGAGGCCATAGAGGAGTACCTTGCGGCGCTTGAGTTCACCCCGCCGGAAGCCGCCGCCAAGGA
The DNA here is from genome assembly GCA_036482575.1 of Thermodesulfobacteriota bacterium. Taxonomy (NCBI): domain Bacteria; kingdom Pseudomonadati; phylum Thermodesulfobacteriota; species Thermodesulfobacteriota bacterium. Next base: position 2,587 of record JAZGJJ010000205.1, on the reverse strand, counting down.
AGCCGACACGCACTATAACCTCGGGCTCGCCTACAGGCGGAAGGGCTTCAGGGGGAAAGCGGCGGCCGAGTTCGAGGAGGTCTTGAGGGTAACCCCCGACGATAAGGACGCGCGCGGGCTTCTCGAAGGGCTTAGGAAGGGGGGGAAGGGGGGGAAGGGTGAGGACTAAAGCGAGGAGACGGCCCCTTCGAATATCGTAAGGGCCTCTTCCATGTTCTCTCTGGTGGCGATAAGCGGCGGCATGAGGCGCACGACGTTTTTGTCCATCCCGCACTCGACCAGCACGAGCCCCGCGTCCTTGCAGGACTCCATTATCTTTTCGACGAGCTCCGGGGCGGGCTCCCCGTCTTCCTTTATGAACTCGATGCCTATCATGAAGCCGAGCCCCCGGACGTCGCCTATCGAGGATATACCTTCCTTGAACGCCCGGAGCCTTTCAAGGGCGTATGCGCTTACTTCTTTTACGTTATCGAGGAGGTTGTCCTTCTCTATGGTATCGATCGTGGCGCAGGCCGCGGCGCACGAGAGCGGGTTTCCGCCGAAGGTGGTGCCGTGAGCGCCGGGCAGCCACCTGTCCATTATCTCCCTTGACGCGCCCACGCAGCTGAGCGGCATCCCGGACGCTATACCCTTGGCGATGGTGATTATGTCCGGGCTGATGCCGAACTGCTCCGAGGCGAACCATGTGCCGGTCCTGCCGATCCCGGTCTGTACCTCGTCGGCTATGAGGAGTATGCCGTGGGTCGTGCAGAGCTCCCTTAAGCGGGTCATGAACTCCTTCGGGGGAACGGCGTAGCCGCCTTCGCCGAGGACCGGCTCTACTATGACGCAGGCCACCTCCTCGGGGGTTATCTGCTGGCGGAGCATTAGTTCGAGGTAGTCGAGGCATTCGGTCGAGCAGTTTCCCTGCTCCTGACCCACCGAGCACCTGTAGCAGTGGGGGTAGGGGCTGTGCAGGACCGCGGGCAGGAGCGGGCGGTAGCCCCTCTTGTACTTGGCCGCCGAGGTGGTGAGCGAGAGAGCGCCGGTGGTCCTGCCGTGGAAGGCGCCGGTGAAGGCCACTATGCCCGGCCTGCCCGTGATGTAGCGGGCGAGCTTTATCGCGCCCTCGACCGCCTCGGCACCGCTGTTGGAGAAGAAGAATTTTTCGATGGTGTCGGGGGTCTTCTCCGCGAGTTTCTCGGCCAGGTCGATTACCGTGTCAAAGTGGAATATGCAGCCCGAGTGGATGAGTTTTTCGGCCTGCTCCTTTATGGCCTTGACGACCGCCGGGTGGCAGTGGCCGAGGCTGGTGGTGGCGAGCCCGGAGGAGAAGTCCATGTACCTCTTCCCGTCCGCACCCTCGACGTATACGCCCTCGGCCCTCTTCGCCACGATGTCGGTGTGGAAGACGAGCGCGGGGGTGAGGACTTTTTTCGACCGCTCTATAAGGTCACTGCTCATAAGTGGTTGGTATGGACCCTTCAGTCTCCCCTTCAGTCTCCAGAGATGAGCTCCGGCTCGCAGAGGAGCGAGTTGTACGGCGCCAGCCGCCCGCACTGCTTGCAGACGTACTCGATCGAGTCGAGCATCTTATGGCATACGTGCCTGACGTCGTCGGTCTTCTCCTCGCAGAATTCGCACGTAAACGGCACGGCCTCCCTGTTCGGGTGGCACAGGTGCCCACGGCCGCTCGTGGTATGCTTGCACTTGGAGCATGGAAACGTCTTAACGTATTCGGTCATGGTGCGCTCCTTTCCGTACTGTAATGGGGGAGGGGGGGAGGGGGGGGAGTCATCCGGAGAGCTCCATCTTCATCCCGGTGAGCTTCTTCAGGTGCTCCTTCTCCTCGTTTATAATCTCCCCCAGGGTCTTCCTGTCCTTCTCGCGTATGGCGTTCTGGAGTTCGAAGTAGAATAGGAGCGATTCCTTCTCCATGTCTATGGCGTAGCTGAGCGCCGTGGTTTCGTTTTCGGCGGCCTTTGCGAAGCCGCCGCCTTCCTCCGGCGCGGTAAAGACCTTCGAGTCGGCAAGGGCCTTCAGGTAGAGCGAGGCCTCCTCCGGGTAGGGGTCGAATGCGCCGGGGAGGGCGGCGTCCGAGGCGTCTTTCTTGAGCGACGTGAAGAACTTTACGTGCCGCTTCTCCTCTTCGGCGAGAAAGGTGAAGAGCTCCTTAAGGCTGGGGTTAGTCGCGGCGTCCGAGGCGGCGGTATAGAACTTTTCACCGTTCTCCTCGATATCCACCGCCATTTCGAGAATCTCTTGAGCCGAAAAGTGTGCCGGGTCCATTTGTTCCTCCGTTGGGTTGGTTCCTGTCCGGGCCGTTTTGGTCCGGGGATTATATCAGAAAGGCGGGGGAAAGGGAAGAGTGCTGCCGCACGGTTAACGCGTGTGCGATCCCCTGTAACGTTAGCAACCTGTGTTGCGGCCGATAGATTCTAAATTTAAAACCCCATCATGGGGTTTCTATCTGCGCCTTCTGCAGCTTTCCCGAGAAGTCGCGGTAGATGACCTTTACCGTGGTGTAGAAGTCCAGCGCCCCGCCGCGTCCGCCTGCCTCCTTGCACACCCCGAGCCCGCTCCGCTTAACCCCGCCGAAGGGGAGTTG
>JAZGJJ010000204.1 GCA_036482575.1 Thermodesulfobacteriota bacterium | reverse complement strand
GGGTCTACACCGAAAAGCTCAAGGGCTCGCTTTCCATGGATATGCTCATATACGCCAAGGAAAAAGGGCTCGACGCCGAGTTCTACCGGGGCGGGCTCGAAGACTTGAAGGCCCGGATAAGGGAGGGCCGCCCGCTCATCCTCTTCCTGAACCTCGGCCACGAGCTCTATCCCGTGGGCCACTACGTCGTGGTTTTAGGGTATAATGACAAGATGGAGGTGGTTATCGCGCACTCGGGAAAGAAGAGCGAAGAGGTGCTCCCCTACCGGAGCTTTTTGCGCAGCTGGGAGAAGACCGGCTTCTCCACCCTTCTCATTAAGCCCGGAGAAGATACCGGAGAAGGCAGGCGATGAGATACGTTCCGATAATTTTTATCTTATCCATTATGCTCGTTTCGTGCGCCACGACCTCCCCTTACGGTTATGAGGAGGGCAAGGAGCTTACCCCGGAAGAGCACCTGAGGCTCGGGGAGATCTACGAGCAGAGGGGTGAACTCGACCTGGCCCTGAGGGAGTACCGCTACGCGGCCAGGGGCCGCCGTGGAAACCCCATGTCGCACTTCGCCATGGGCAACCTCTATATGCAGAGGGGTCTCTATATGGAGGCCGAGGACCACTTCCTCGCGGCCATAGATATGGAGCCCCTTAACGGTGTTTTCCACAACAACCTCGGCTGGCTCTATATCGAACAGGGGAGGCTCGGGGAGGCGGAGACGCATATCAGGCAGGCCCTCGCCATGGACCCCTTCAGGAACTACATATATATCGACACCCTCGGGGTAATCTATACGAGGTACCGCAGTTACGAGGAGGCGGAGAGGCTGCTTGACGAGGCCGCCGCGTACGCCCCGTCCGGGGACAAAGACGCCCTCCTGCACATCTACATGCACCAGCTCGAACTCTACCGCCTTACCGGCGATGAGGATAAGGAGCTCAAGGTCCTGAGGAAGATACGCAGGCTCGGAGGGCCCCGGAGGTGAAGAGGCTCGTATACGGGATAAACCCGGTACGGGAGGCGCTTCGGGGGAGGGGGGGGAGGGGGGCCAAGGGGGGTAGTGGGGGCGAGGTCGAAAAGGTGGTGGTCTCGGAGGGGAGGTGCGGCCGCGCGGCCGAAGAGATTTTGAAGGACGCGGCCTCGAAGGGGATAAAGGTGGAAAGGGTGGCGCGTAAGGCGCTCGATACGCTCGCGGGCACTCAGAAGCACCAGGGGGTACTGGCGACACTCCGGGGGGAGTACCCATACCGTGACATTGAGGACCTCCTAAGCGCGTGGAAGGAGAGCGGTACCCGCGCTTTTTTCCTCGTACTCGACTCCATCCAGGATCCGCAGAACCTGGGCTCGCTCGTAAGGACGGCCCACGCCGCGGGCGTGCACGGCGTTATAACCCCCAAAGACAGGAGCGCGGAGGTTACCGCGGCCGTGGTGAAGGCCTCGGCCGGGGCGACCGAGCACACCCGGGTGGCGCGCGTCACCAACCTCGCGGACGCGCTCAAGCGCCTTAAGGAAGAGGGAGTGTGGGTGGTGGGCGTTGAGGCCGACTCAGAGGAGGATATCTTCACCGCCGACCTTGATAGGGACCTCGCGCTTGTCATCGGGAGCGAGGGCAAGGGGATAAGGAGGCTCGTAAGAGAGCGGTGCGATTTTTGCGTCTCCATCCCCATGGCCGGGCGTATAAACTCGCTTAACGCGGCCCAGGCCGGGGCCGTGGCCCTCTTCGAAGCGAAAAGGCAGAGGGGGAGAGGGGGGAATGGTTAAATGCTTCCACTTATAAAAGACGCCCGAAAGGCCATAGCCGGGGTCGTAAAGCCGACACCGGTCGTATATTCGGCCTCACTCGGCAAGCTCTACAATAAAGAGGTCTACCTTAAGCTCGAAAACCTGCAGAAGACCGGCTCGTTCAAGCCGCGCGGCGCCTATAATAAGATACGCTCCCTCTCCGAGGATGAAAAAAAACGCGGCGTCATAACCGCCTCCAGCGGCAACCACGCCCAGGGCGTGGCCTGGGCCGCTGCACTCCTCGGAGTCAACTCCGTTATCGTCATGCCCGAGACCACCCCCATAGTGAAGTACATGGCCACCCGCGGCTACGGCGGGGAGGGGGGGGAGGGGGGGGAGGTCGTCTTCCACGGGAGTTCCTTTGACGAGGCGTTCGGACATGCCGAGGGGTTGGCCCGGGAGGAGGGCCGTATTTTCATTCATCCGTTCGACGACGAGCTTATAATGGCCGGGCAGGGGACCATAGGGTTAGAGATAGTGGAGGCCGTGCCCGAGGTGGATACCGTGGTCGTGCCGGTCGGCGGAGGGGGGCTTATCTCCGGCATAGCCACGGCCGTTAAGGAGACCAAAAAAGGGGTGAAGATTATAGGGGTCGAGGTAGAGGGGTCGGCCTCCTGCATACGCTCCCTTAAAGAGGGGCGCCCGGTCGGGGAGTTGAAGGAGGGGCCCACCATAGCCGACGGCATAGCCATAAAGAAGGTGGGGGAGAAGACTTTTCCCGTTATAAAAAAGTACGTGGACGACGTGGTGTCCGTTTCGGAAGAGACCATAGCGGCGGCGATACTAAAACTCCTCGAGAGGAAGAAACTCATAACCGAGGGAGCGGGGGCCGTGGCTCTCGCGGCCGCGATGGAGGAAAAGCTGCCGGCTTCCGCGAAAAAGGTCGTGCTTGTCTTAAGCGGCGGCAACATAGACGTCACCACGCTCGACAGGGTCATAAGGCTCGGGCTCTTGAGGGAGGGCAGGATAAGGAGGTTCTCGACCGTGGTGGGGGACCTGCCCGGCTCTCTGGCGCGCCTTACCTCGGCCATCGCCGAGATGAAGGGCAACATCGTCCACATAGTGCACCAGAGGGACGCGGTGGACGTGCCCGTTGGCGAGGCGCGGGTGGAGGTGATAATCGAGGTCGAG
>JAZGJJ010000203.1 GCA_036482575.1 Thermodesulfobacteriota bacterium | reverse complement strand
GGGGTAGCTCTTCACCACCAGCCTACCGTAGCCGCCGTTTATCTCGGCCTCGACCACACGGCCCGCGTAGGAGCTCTTGACCGAAGAGGAGAACTCTTCGCCCATGAAATCCTCCTCCAGCACACTGTAGTTACCCACCAGGTCGCTGTCGTCGCTTCCCCCGATGAGCCTCTTGAACATATCGTTCGCCAGGGTGCACCGGCCGTCCCCGTCGAAGGCGGCAAAGCCGCAAGGGGTCTGGGTTATGACGCGTTCGAGGAACCTCTTTCGCACGTGCTCTTCATGGAAGATGGCCGAGTAGCCCGCCGCAACGCCGAGGTTCGAGGCCACGGCCTCGAAGAAAGCAAGGTCGCTCTCCCCGACCTCCACGCGCTCCATGAAAATGACGTCCATGAACCCTATGTGGGAACCGCCGTGGGGTATGGGTACGCTTACGAGGGAGCCCACGCCCTGGGAGACAAGGGCGGATTTGGACATACCCTCGGAGTAGCCGTCGAGGCCGCTTAAGACCCTGGGCCTTTCCCACTCTCCGCCGGTCCTTTCGGCGAGCGGTATCTCAGCCCCCACGCGGAAGGAAGCCCCTTTAAGACCCTTTGAGTGCTTGAGCTTGAGGACACCGTCCTCCTTAAGGTATACGGCCGCACCGTGGGTCCCGGCTACACGCTCCATCTCCTTTGCCGCGGCCGTGAATATCTCTCCGAGGGAGAGAGAGCTGCCTACCGCGGAGGTTACGGTATTGAGGGCCGCGGCCCTTCCGGCCATTCTCTCGCTCTCCGCAGCGGCCTCGCGGGCCTTTATCTCGATAAGGGCGCGGGACTCCTCCACCCTGGCCGCCACGTCGTTCATGGCGCGGGCAAAGCTCCCGGCCTCACCCGGTAAATCCTCCCGGAACCTCTCCCCCTCCTCCGTGGTGGAAGAGGAAAAGGGGAAAACCCTTTCCGCGGAGGAAAAGACCTCGCTTACGGGCAGGAGGACCCTTACGAGAAATACCATCCCCGCGACCAGAAGAACGAGCGCGCTGAGCCCCATCAACCTGACGGTAAAATCCCTTGAACCCTGAAAGACGGCGGCCCTCTCCCGGGAGGTTACGTCAAGCAGCTTCTCGATATTTTCGGTAAGGAGGAAGGTGTTCATGTCCACGGCGTTGTGTATCAAGAGCGCCTTGTCGTAACCCACGTCGGCATTGAGCCCAGAGGCTTCTTTCCTTATAACCTCCCAGTCTTCGCCAATGCTCTTGAGGGCGCTGGAAATAACGGGCTTGTCCCGGAACCCCTCGACAAGCGTAGCCTCCAGAAGCTCCATTACGCGCTCGTCCACCTTCTCCACTTCCCTGCCTATCTCCTCCACCCTCTGCTCCTCGAACCCCCCCTGGAACTGTCTGGTTACCAGGAATATATCCAGGACGTACTCGAACTTTATTATGTCGCTCTTGAGGGTGTCGAGACGGTGGTTCAAGACGTCATAGTGCTCCACCCCCTCTGACTTGTGCAGCAGGAGCACGGCGTCCATAACGACGAGCGTCAGGAAAAGCAGGAGGAGGGCGAGGAATTTGTGTATTATGGAGAGGGTTTTTTGGGGCTGAGTACTCATAGGCGGAACCGGCCCTATACGCGGCTAAAAGAACAATTGCCTGTTCCCTGTTGCAGGTTACCTCTTATAGGTGAACAACCGGTAACTCCCTCACGGTGCAGGGGACTACTTGAGCAGTCTCTCTACATCCTTCCGGAGTTTTTCGACCCTGAGCGGCTTCGGCAGACACCTGTCGGCACCGCACTGGATGATACGTTCCATATCATCCTTGCCGAAGGCGGTCATTGCGAGTATCTTTATTCCCTTGGTCGTTTCTTCGAGCCTCAGGCGCCTGCACACCTCGAAACCGTCTATCCTGGGCATCCTTATGTCGAGTATGAGCAGGTCCGGCTTGAAGTCCCCTACCTTTATAAGCGCCTCATAGCCGTCCCCGGCTGTCTCTATCGCATAGGAGTCCCCACCGTCCAGCTCCAGCGCCCCCTTGACGTACTCCACTATATGAGGCTCGTCGTCTATAATGAGTATCTTCCTCTTTTTCGTAAAGAGTTCTTCGTGGATGTGGAGCTTGTATCTGGTAACAAAGTTCTCGAACTCATCCCTCTTTACCCGGTAGTGGCCGCCCGGGGTCCTGAAGGCCTCAAGCTTCCCCGCGGCTATCCACTTCTTTACCGCGTTTATCGTAACGTGGCAGAGAGAGGCTACCTCTCCGGTGGTGTATGGTCTGTTATCTTCCTTCATAACGGATGTGTGTATCTGAACTTTTCCCCAAGGTCGCCCGTTTACATAAAAGTTTTCGTCTTCCCCAACCCCCGCTCTCCGGCGCCGGCGGGGGAAGCCGTGACAAATGGTACAAATGTTACGGTAATTCTATTACAGGAGTGGTCTGCTGTCAAGGAAATTCAACAAAGCGGGGTGAATTAACAGAAAGTAAAGTATAGGTGTGGCGGGAGCTTATTGGCGGCTCGCCCGGATGGTTCCGGCCGCCTTCTCGACCTCGGCCACCACCGCATCCACAAGCTCTTTCTCCGCGACTTTTTTAATAACCTTGCCGCCGGAGTAGAGCAGTGCCGTGCCGTCGCCCCCGGCTA
>JAZGJJ010000202.1 GCA_036482575.1 Thermodesulfobacteriota bacterium | reverse complement strand
AGCGAAAGGGTCGGCGAGTTCAAGGAGAGGGGGGCCGAGGTGATAGGCGTCTCCGTGGACAGCGCCTTTGCCCATCAGGCCTGGAGAAACACGCCGAGGAAGAAGGGCGGCATAGGGGAGATAACCTACCCGCTCGTTGCCGACCTCGATAAGGAGGTAGCCAGGAGCTACGGCGTGCTCCTCGAAAAGCCGGGTATAGCCCTTAGGGGGCTCTTCATCATCGATAAAGAGGGAAAACTCCGCCACGTAACGATAAACGACCTGCCGCTCGGCAGGAACGTGGACGAAGTGCTTCGGGTCGTCGACGCCATACAGTTCAACGAGAAGCACGGCGAGGTATGCCCCGCCAACTGGAACAAGGGTGATGAGGGCATGAAGCCCGATCAGAAGGGGCTTGAGAAGTACGCGGCGTCCAGGTTCTAAGGAGGTAGGGGTTGGATGCGCCGCGAGGGTAGAGGGTCCGCCGTGGAGGCGAACGGCGGGCAGGTGATAACACGAACCTCACAGACCGCGTGCCCTGGGCAAGCACGCAAGTAGGAGGCGTTATGAACAGCGCAGAAGCCGCCCTGAACGGAATATACACCGAGAGCGACAACACGGGCGTAAAAGAGGAAGCCAGGCATGAAAACGATACCACCTCGAGCTCCATAAAGGCGTACTTCAAGGGGATAAGGAAGTTCCCGGTCCTGAGCGCCGCCGAGGAGAGGGATCTCGCCGGGAAGATAGCCGGGGGAGACCAGGAGGCCAGGAAGAAGATGATAGAGGCCAACCTGCGTCTGGTGGTGAGTATCGCGAAGCGCCGCATGTACAGGGGCCTTCCGCTGCAGGACCTCATAGAGGAGGGCAACATAGGGCTTATAAAGGCCGTCGAGCGCTTCGACGGGACCCGGGGATGCAAGTTCTCCACCTATGCCACCTACTGGATAAGGCAGGCGGTGGAGAGGGCCATCATCAACCAGGGGAAAGTGGTGAGGCTGCCGATCCACGTAACCACCGACATCAACCGCATGAGCAAGGCCAGGAGGGAGCTCAAGAGGACGCTCGAAAGGGAGCCCGCCGAGGAAGAGCTTGCGGGCAAGATGGGCGTGAGCGGCCGGTATGTAAGGAAGCTCTCCACGGTCATTAGAAAGGAGTGCTCCCTCGACGCGGTAGCGTGCGAGGACTGCGACCAGACCCTCCTCGACAAGCTGAAGGACGAGACCTTCCCCGCGCCCTTCGAGTATATAGGCGTCGAGCAGAGGGGTGTCCAGATAAGGGCGTGGCTCGATCTCCTCGAGTGCAGCGAGAAGGAGGTCATTAGCATGAGGTTCGGCCTCGACGGCGAGCCCATGACCCTCGAAGCGGTCGGCAAGCGCTTCGGAGTTACGAGGGAGAGGATAAGGCAGATAGAGACAAAGGCGCTCTCGAAGCTGAGGGCCATAGTCAAGGAAAAGGAGATCACGTCCCCCGAAGCCGTATAGTGGTGCGGTATAAAACTTTCCGCCCCAAGGGGCTTTAAAAAGGGCAATGCGGGCTTTGCGCGTGAAGACACGCCAGGCCCGCGCTGCCCTTTGTGATTTCATGCCGCAACCACCGCACATCCTCTTGACACCGCCTTACCTCTGAGGTAAGCTTGACAAGTGTACTTGGGTAGCCCCCGCCGAAGGCGGGGGCTCAAAAAGGGAATCCCGTGGCCCGGCCTTCCAAAGAAGGCCGGGGAATCGGGAACGGACCCGCCACTGTGAACGGGGACGAAATCTCAAAAACCGCCACTGGCCGGGGGTTGCTAAAGGGGGCCGGGAAGGCTTGAGAGAGTAGGACGATCCGTAAGTCAGGAGACCTGCCTTGGTACGCCTCACGCGATTCTTCGACGGTAAAGAAGGTGAGGGGTGGGAATCAATGCGCATGACCTCCCTTCGTATGATGGGAGGTCTTTTTTTATGGGGAGGGGTGGTGAAAATGGAAAGAAATGTCCGGAAGCGTAAAGCATAGTGGCAGGGCCGTGCTGCTGCTCGGCCACGGCAGCCCGGTGGCCGAGGCCAACGAGACGCTTCGGGAAGTCGCCCTCTCGGTACGCGGCTCGGGCGGCTACGCCTCGGTGGAGCCCGCCTTCCTGCAGATCGAAAAGCCCGACTTCCTCCAGGGTGTCGATAAGATGGTGGACGAGGGCTTTAACGACATAGTCGTCATGCCCTTCTTCCTCTACATGGGCGCGCACGTTACAAAGGACCTCCCGCGCCTCATGGAGGAGGCGCAGAGAAAACATCCCGACCTCAAGATGACCCTTACCCAGAGCCTCGGCTATCACCAAAAACTCGTCGATATAACCGTCGAAAGGATAGAGGGGAATAACGGCGCCGCAGCAGCGCCGCCCGCGATAACCCCCGGTCCCCTACGGCCCCATCCGATAGAAGCGGAGAGTTTTAATATCATTACCGAAGAGCTTGGGGAAAATTCCTTTTCCGAAGAGGAACTTCCGGTAGTGAAGCGCGTAATCCATACGAGCGCGGACTTCGAGTTCAAGGATATTCTCTCGTTCAGTCCCGGAGCGTTAAAGGCCGGGACCGGGGCGCTGCGCGGCGGCGGCAACGTGGTAACCGACGTAAGGATGATCAAGGCGGGTATAAACAGGTTAAGGCTCGCGGCCTTCGGCGGCGGACTCTTCTGCTTCTCTTCGGACGCGGACGTCGCAAGGAGGGCAAAGGAGGAGGGCTCGACAAAGACAGCCGCCTCGATGCGGAAGGGCGCGGAGTATATGAAGGGCGGGGTCGTGGCCATAGGCAACGCCCCGACCGCCTTGATGGAGCTATTGAAGCTCATAAAGTCCGGCGAGGCGTCTCCCGCTCTTATAGTGGGCGTGCCCGTGGGCTTCGTCGGCGCCGAGGAGGCGAAGGAAGCGCTCCTTGGCTCGGGCGTGGAATATATAACGTCGAGGGGAAAAAAAGGGGGTAGCACGGTGGCGGTGGCTATCGTGAACGCGTTATTAATAGAGGCCTGCGGGGGATACGCCCCCGCAACGAACAGCTTATAGCAAGAGAGAAAGGAGGAAAGAAACGATATGGAAAGGCGGGCAGTCAAGGAAACGATGGCAGCAGGACGGGCGCGCGCGCTTTTATGGGGCGCGGCGCTCGTGCTTACGGCGTTCGGGATGGTGCTTACGGCGTTCGGACCGTTAGTACCCGGGAGTTTGTCCGCAACGGTGCACGACGCGTTCGACCGCGAGCATTCTTACAGCCACAGCCACGGAGGCGTAGTGCATTCGCACAGCCACGGCTCGTACGCGGGTCATGGCCATGACGACGACTAACACTTGGAATAAAAGATAAAGGAGGAGAGAAACGATATGGAGAGACTGGCAGTTAAAGAAACGGCAATAGCAGACAGGGGGCGTGCGCTTCTATGGGGCGCGGTGCTGACGCTTACGGCGTGCGGGATGGTGCTCGTAGCGTTCGGCCCCGAGAGTCTGTCCACGGCGGCGCACGACGCGTTCCACGGTTTCAGGCACGCCGTCGGGCTTGCCTGCCACTAAGAGAGGGACAAGTATGGAGATCAAAAGGGGCGTTATATGCGGCGCCCTCGGAGGGCTCCTCTGGGGCACGGTCCTCTTTGTTTTTAGCTGGGCTTCGGGCCGGGCCTACATGGAGATGGGACTCGTAAGCGAGGCGCTGGCATTCGCGCTCGCGGGTACGCTCTTCGGCAGTGTCGTGGGAGGGTTCCTGGCCGTACTGCCGGGAGACGGGGTCACCAACTGGGTTATTAGGGGTGCGCTGGTGTCGCTCGCCATATGGGGCCTTATGGTCCTGGCCGGCCTTATACTCGGCGCAGTGGAGCCGGGCAGGTACTACACTCACACCGGTGAGGTCGTCCGCGGCTTCTTCCTCATCGCGGTACTCGGCGTTATCGTAGGGACCTTTTGGAAGCGAAGGGTAATAAGTTAAGGAGGGGTTTTACGACCGGCACTGCGGCCTCAGCGGCGGCCGTGGCGGCCGTAGCGGCGCTCCTTACCGGTAAAAGGCCCCGGGCGGTGCCGGTAACGCTTCCCGGCGGCGGAGTATTAAGGGTAAAGATATGTGAACTGAAAAAATCCGGCAAGATGGCGAGGGCCGTCGTTATAAAGGACGGGGGCGACGACCCGGACGTCACGAACCGGGCGCGCATAGTCGTGGAGGTGGAGTTAACGGGGGGTCTTAAAGGAAAAGGAAAAACCCGCATCATCATAAAGGGAGGGGTGGGGGTGGGCCGCGTAACGAGAGCCGGGCTCGCCATCCCGCCCGGACGTCCCGCAATAAACCCGGTACCGCTTAAGATGATAAGGCAAAACGTCCGGGAGGTTATTAAAGAGGCCGGAGTTGCCCCTTCCCTTACGGTCACGGTCTCTGTCCCCGGCGGAGAGAAGCTCGCCCGCAAGACCATGAACCCCCGGCTCGGTATAGTCGGCGGCATCTCGATACTCGGTACGACCGGCATAGTCGAGCCGCTTTCCCTCGATGCCTACAGGCATTCCATTGCGTGCGCGCTCGACGTAGCCGTTGCCGCCGGCCTTCCGGAGGTGGTCCTCTCGACCGGCCGGAGCAGCGAGAAGGCGGCGGAGCGGGCGTTGAAACTCCCGGAGACCGCCTGCATACTTACCGGCGACCACATGGGATTCGCCCTTGAAGAGGCGGCGAAGAGGAAGGGGATAAAAAAAGTTACCGTCGCGGGCCAGTTCGGGAAGTTCACAAAGCTCGCCTCGGGTTACTTCCAGACCCACTGCTCCCGGTCGAGCGTCGAGCTCGGCTTCCTTGCCGGGGTAGCGGATAAAAGGGGTGTCTCGAAAATTATGCAAAGGAAGATACTCAAGGCCAACACCGCGCGCGAGGTCTTTTTCTTCCTCAGGGAAAAGGGGCTTGATACGGTTATAAGGGACGTCTGCGGGCTTGTCGGAAAGAATGCCGGGGCGCTTGCCGGAGGCGGGATAAAAGTCCGCGCAATGCTCGTCGGCTATGACGGCAAAATAGTCTGTAAGGTTTAAGCGATGATATACGTGATAGGAGTGGGGCTTAGCGGCAGGGAGAGCCTCTCGAAAAAAAGCCTTCGCCTCATAGAGGGTGCGGGCATGCTCGTCGGAGGTGGGAGGCACATAGGTGAGTTCCCCGGCTTTAAGGGCCGCAGGGTGGACTTTGCCGGAGGCCTTCAGAAGGCGGAGCGCGCCATTAAAGCTTTCGGAAAAAAGGGCAGGGTCGTCGTGCTCGCCACCGGAGACCCGGGACTCTACGGCGTCGGGGCGTATATGGTAAAGAGATTCGGCAAGGGCTCGGTACGCATAGTCCCGAACGTAAGTGTCGTGCAGGAGGCGTTCGCCAGGATAAAAGAGGACTGGAACGGGGCCGCGGTCGTGAGCGTCCACGGCAGGGGGGGGAGGGGGGGCAGGGGGATGGACCGGGCCATAGAGGAGATTATAAAGCATAAAAAGGCGGCGGTATACACCGACCCGAAGAACACTCCCGCCGCGGTAGCCCGCGCGATGGTCGAGAGCGGGGCCGGAGGGTATAAGGTCTTTCTCTGCGAGTCGCTCGGCCAAAAGGGTGAGAAGGTCACCTCCGGCACGCTCGGGTCGATAGCGAGGAGGAAAAAATTCGCCCCCTTGAACGTGATGATACTCATAAAAAAAGATAACGCTCTTCCTGAAAAAAGAAATCTCCCTCCATTCGGCTTGCCGGATAAGCTCTTCGCGCGCGCTGGCGGGATGATTACGAAAGAAGAGATAAGGACGGTCTCGCTTTCGAAGCTTTCTTTAAGGCCGGACAGTACGGTGTGGGACATAGGCTCTGGCTCGGGCTCGGTGGCGATCGAGGCCGCGCGCCTCGCCCCCGGAGGCGAGGTCTACGCAATCGAAAAGTCCGCGTCGAGGGTAAAGGATATAAGAAAAAACAAAAAAACCTTTAGAGTCGGCAACCTCCACATAATCCACGGCACGGCCCCGGCCTGCCTTACGGGGGGAAAACTTCCTTCCCCGGACTCCGTATTTATAGGAGGGGGAGGGGCGGGATTGCCGGAGATCTTCCGCCACGTCTGCCAGAGGCTAAAGCCCGGCGGCAGGCTCGTCGTAAACGCAGTTACGATGGAGACCATAGGAGAGGCCTCCCGGCTTTTGAAAAAGCGCGGGTGGGAGTGGGACGTCGTGTCGATGAATATCGCGAGGAAAAAGAACGTGGGTGAGTTGAGTCTCTTAAACGCCGAGAACCCGGTCTTTATAATAACGGCCGTTAAGCCATGAAGATAAAAGAAAAACTCGGCACGCTCTGGGGCGTGGGCATCGGTCCGGGAGACCCGGAGCTACTGACCTTGAAGGCCGTAAGGGTAATCGAGGCTGCCGGGGTAGTGGCCGTGCCCACCTCGGGCGCGGACGGAGGGGACGGAGGGGGAGGGCGCATAGCCCTCTCCGTCGTAAAGGAGGCCGTACCCCTCGAAGGTAAGGAACTAGTAGAGCTCGTCCTGCCGATGACGCGCGACCCGGAAAGGCTCGCAAAGGCGAGGGAGAAGGCCGCCGGGGTTATGGCCGAAAGACTCTCCGCCGGAACGGACGTGGCCTTCATAACCATAGGCGACCCGCTTTTCTACTCCACCTTCAGCTACCTCGTCCCGCTTGTCACCTCCCGCCTCCCGGAGTTGAGCGTAAAGGTCGTGCCGGGCGTGAGCTCCGTCGGTGCGGCCGCTTCGGCCGCCGGGCTCGCCATAGCCGAGGGGGACGAGAGGGTGGCCGTGGTGCCTGCATCCGGGAACATGAAGACGGTGGCTGAGACGTTAAAAAATTTCGATACAATCGTACTTATGAAGGTAAAGAGCGTAATGGACGAACTGATCGATACGCTCGTAGACGCGGGGTTCGCCGAGAGGGCGGTCTTTATAAAGAGGGCTGGCTGGCCGGAGGAGGAAGTGGTAAGGGATATTACGACGTTAAAGGGGACGGAGCCGGATTACTTCTCGATGGTGATAGTGAGGAAGGGCGAGGATGGCTGAGGTCTCCACAATATACTTCGTCGGCGCGGGCCCCGGAGACCCCGAGCTTATAACCGTTAAGGGGAAGAAACTCCTCGAAGAGGCGGACGTGGTCGTCTACGCGGGCTCGCTCGTCAAGGAGAAGATACTCGGCTACTGCCGGAAAGGTGTGGAGATCCATAACAGCGCCTCGATGGACCTGGAAGAGATTACGGGTATTATGGTAAAGGCCGCGCGTGAGGGCCGCAGGGTGGTGAGGCTCCACACCGGGGATACGGCCTTCTACAGCGCGCTCAACGAACAGGCCAGTGTACTCGAAAGGGAAGGGATGGCTTACGGAGTGGTCCCGGGCGTCAGCTCGGCCTCGGCCTCGGCCGCAAGCCTCGGCCGGGAGTTGACGATGCCCGAGGTGAGCCAGACCGTGATCGTCACGAGGATTGCCGGGAGGACCCCGGTGCCCGAGGCGGAGAAGCTGTCTTCGCTCGCTTCGCACGGCGCGACCATGTGCATATTCCTTAGCGTGGATAAGATAGAGAGGGTGGTCGAGGAGTTAAGCGTCGGTTATCCGCCGGACACCCCGGCTGCGGTCGTATACAGGGCGAGCTGGGAGGACGAGCGCGTTCTTACCGGTACGCTCGGCGATATAGCCGCCCGGGTGAAGGAGGCGGGGATAACGAGGCAGGCGATTATAATGGTAGGGAGGAGCCTCGCGGGAGATGGGAAAAAATCGAAGCTCTATGACAAAGAGTTCAAGCACGGCTACAGGAAGTGAGCGCGATAGAGATGCGGCCCGCTACAGGTGGGTAACGGTCCTGCTTTACATGGGGGTTATTTTTATTCTCTCCTCCTTGTCGGTCCCTGACGGGGTGAAGGTCCCGGGGCTGGATAAGCTCGTCCACGTCGCCGCGTACTGGGTTATGGGGTTTCTGTGTGTAAGGGCCATCGGATACGGCGGGGGACGGCCTGTGGGCCGTGTGGTGCTCGCGGGTTTTGTCTTGAGCGTTTCCTTCGGGGCGCTTGTGGAGCTATGGCAGGGTTTTCTGCCCGGCAGGCATTTGAGCCCCTTCGATGCGGCGGCAAACGGAGTGGGCGGATTCCTGGGCGCCCGCATGCACAAGAGGTTATCCGGACCGGGAAACTGAACGAAACGAGGTGCAGGGGGGAGGGGGGGGGGAGGCCATGAAGCTTACCGATATGACCATGAAGGAGTTCGAGGAGGGTCTTAAGAAGACGAAGACCCTTATAGTCCCCTACGGTACGGTCGAGGCGCACGGCACGCACCTGCCTCTGAGTACCGATACGTTCGTTATCGAAAGGGTGGCCGAGGAGGTCGCAAGAAGGGTCCCGGTCTTCGTCGCCCCGCCCGTACACTATGGTGTTTGTAGTTCGACGGGCCGGCACCCCGGCACTCTCGGCATAACTCCGGAAACCTTGAGGCGCATAACGCGCGACATAGTAAGGGACGGCTGCGACAAGGGTTTTAGAAATTTTATCCTCGTCTCGGGGCACGCCGGAGGCCTGCACACCTCGGCCATGAAGGAGGCGGCCGAGACGGTGGTGGAAGAAATAGACGGTATAAACGTTGCCGCCTTCACTATATACGACGTCCTCCCACCTGAGGCCTTTAAGATCGCCGAGACCAAAGGGGATTCGCACGCCGGAGAGATGGAGACCTCCCTCATACTTCACCTCCTGCCGGAGCTCGTAAAGGGCAGGAGCAAGGAGGAGTACCCTGATCTGCCAAAGCCGTTCATTGTGAGAGACAAGGTAAAGTACTGGCCGGGTGCGGTATGGGGCAACCCGGAAAAGGCTTCGGCCGGGAAAGGGAAAAAATTCTTCGACATAATGGTGGAAACGCTCACGGATGTTGTGAGGCAGATCGAGAAGCTATGACGAAGTTCTCTGTCTTTCCGGTTACGGCCCGTGGCTTAGGGCTCGGCAGGAAGATAGGCAAGGGTTTTAAAGGGAAAAAACTCTTCCGGCCTGCTGAGTTAAAAGACGGGGGACTTGCGAAGGAAGTCAGGAAGGCCTTCAAGGCCGGAGACGGGATCGTATTTATCTCCGCCGTCGCCATAGCGGTAAGGCTTGTCGCCCCACTTCTTAAAGGCAAGGCGAAGGACCCGCCGGTGGTCGTGGTGGACGAGGGAGGGAGTTTCGTTATAAGCCTCCTCTCCGGGCACCTCGGCGGGGCGAACGAGCTTACCGTAAAGGTCGCAAGGCTCATAGGCGGAACGCCGGTTATAACCACGGCGACCGACATTCGCGGGCTTCCGTGCGTGGAGGACGTCGTAAAGCGTTTCGGCTTTGCCATAGAAGACGCGCGGAAGATAAAGGCCGTCAACGCGGCGATACTCGAAGGGGGGCCGGGGGGG
>JAZGJJ010000201.1 GCA_036482575.1 Thermodesulfobacteriota bacterium | reverse complement strand
AGCCCATGCCGTGCTCGCCGGCCCTGGCCGCCTCGATGGCCGCGTTAAGCGCCAGCAGGTTCGTCTGCTCGGCTATGTCGTCTATCACCTCGATTATCTTCCCTATGTCCTCGGTCCTGACCCCGAGCTGCTTTATGGTCTCGGCCGATTCGCCCATGACGCTTGTTATGTCCCTCACCCCCTCGGTGGAGCGGTCAACGGCCTCCCTTCCGGAGGCGACCGCCTCGGCGCTCTGCTGGGCTATTTCGACCATCTTCCGGGCGTTATCCGCCACCTTCTGTATGGAGGCGATGAGCTCTTCGATGGAGGTCGAGGTCTCGGTAACGGATGAGGCCTGCGTCTGTATGCTCCTGGCCACGTTCTGGATGTTGGCGCTCATCTCGTGCATGGTGGAGGTTACCTCCTCCACGGCCGTGGCCGCGCTCTCGCCGTTGCGGTTCGACTGTTCGCTGGTGGAGGCTATCTCGGTGGAGGCCGACGCTATCTGGTCCGCCCCGGTCCTTACCTGCGTCACTATGTCGCGGAGCCCGCCGAGCATCTCCTTGAAGGCGTTCCCGAGGACGTCCTTTTCGCTCTTGGGGTTCACGGCCCGGGTCAGGTCGCCTTCGGCTATGGCCTCGGCCGTATGCGCCGTCTCTTTCAGGTAGGCCGCCATGTTCTTGAACGAGTTGCCGAGGACGTCCCTTTCGGACTTCGGCTTCACCTCGACGCTAAGGTCCCCCTGCTCTATGGCGTCGGCGGTATGCGCCATCTCTTTCATGTATGCGACCATACCCCCGAAGGCGACAGCGAGCACCCCCACCTCGTCTCTTGAGCTCACGTCCAGGGAGACGTCCAGGTCGCCCTCGGCGAGCTTCTTCGAGGACTCGGCCATGGCGTTCAGAGGACGCGTGATGCTGCGCATGATAAAGAGGGCCAGAATGGACGCGACCACGACGGTGATGAGCGTCAGGGCTATGTAGATGAAAAGCGTCGCCTTCGCCGAGCCCCTGAGCTCGACCGCCCTCTCGTTCAGGCCCACCGAGAGGTAGTCCTCGACCTCCTTAAGGAGGTTTATCTTGCCCGTCATCATCTTGAACCAGTAGGTGGGGTCCACCCCGAAGTCGCCCGTGGCGGCCCTGGAAAAAGCGACCTCCCTCATGCTCGCCACCTCGGCCACTGCCTGGCCCTGCAGCTTGTTCTTATAGAACTCTTTCTGACCGGTGTCGGCGAAGGAGAGGAAGACGTTCGTATAGGTGTCCTGGGCCGTCACGAGCGAGCCGAACTTGTTGAACATCCCCGCGCCGAAGTTGTCCCTGGCGAAGGTGTTGCTCAAAACGGCCCTCTCTATGCCCGCCCTCTCCTTGCCCATGAGGAAGTTTACGTAGGCGGCCGTCATGGTGCCCACCTCGGCGTTCGAGCTTATCCTCGCCATGTGCGAGATAACATTCAGGAACATGCCGTTCATGTTGGTGTAGTAGCCTATCGCCTCGGCGGTGGAGATGCTCATCGCGCTTACGCTTTCCCTCCTGCCGGATATTTTCTCGAGCTGGTTCAGCGCGCCGTCGAGGCCCCTCTGGAAATCACCTCCGAACCGGGCGCTGTCGAACTCGGACGCGAACGTCTGAACTTCCGAGATCTTGGTGTCGGTCCCGGTCCTCTGCTGCGAGAGCTCTGAGACGAACTTGGTGCCCTTGCTCCCCAGGTAGAGCGCCGTCGCCCCCCGCTCTTTCTGTGTCTCGTGCACCAGGGCGCTTATCCTTACCGCAAGCTCGGAGAGCTCCTGGATCTCACCCATCGAATTAGCCTCGCTCGACTTCTCCCATATGCCGTTAATCGAGAAAAAGAGCAGCCCCAGCACAGGGAAAAGAAGCATAAGTATGAGCTTGCTCCTCATCTTCAAATCGTTAATGAACTTTCTCATAACCGCCTCCTCCTTCTTTTTCACTCGTGAATTTCGAATAATCCCCTTAACGGGGCGCCGCCTTCTCCTATGCCTGCTGTCCCGTCCCTTCTTCGAGCGCCTTGCCGGATTTACCTCCTATGGCTTCCTTGCCGGTGGAAGCGGTGAGCTCGGCCCTCCTCCGGACCGCATCGAGCCCGCCCATCTCGTCTGCGCTGAGGAGCCGGGTGATATCCACGAGCACTATGAGCTTGTCGTCGAGCTTGCCGACGGCCGTAACGTACTCGGCGCCCACCGAAGAGACAAGCTCCGGGGTGCTCTCTATCTGTTCGTCCGGGAGCTTCAGTATCTCGGAAGCCGAGTCCACTATGAGCCCCACGGTCCTGCCGTCGATATCGAGTATGAGGACCCTGTTGGTCCTGACCCTCTCCATTGTCGGCAGCCCTATGCGGGTCCTCATGTCCACCACCGGCACTATCCGTCCCCTTAAGTTAATGACACCCTCGAGGAAGTCCGGGGTGTCGGGCACCGCCGTTATATCCGGGACCCTCACGATCTCCTTTACCTTCTCGATGGGGACCCCGAAGAACTCCTTATCCACCTTGAACCCTACAAGTTGCAGAATCGTTGACATATCCAACCTCCTTTATCCGCCGTGTTCCCTCTTTCCAAACAACTAATCCCTTTATATAAGTAAGTATACCAGACAATCCGGAGTTTGGTACTCCTAAACTAATATATAGCAAAATCCGTGCCCAATATGAGAATGTAAGTTTTTCAAGGAGTTACAACTATAGGAGATCTTTGTGCGGGCTACAGAAGGGCATTTTGCCCTGGCATAAAAGGGCAAAATGCCCTATAGGGCATTTACTCCGTATTCAACGGGGCGCCATGTTGCCGACGGCCGGAGGGTTTTAAGGTATCAGTGGCCGGGCTCTTCCACGGGCCCAGGCGCGGGCTCCGCCTCGCTGTCGCCGGTGTTGAACTTCGAGACCGTATCGCTGAGTGTCTCGGCCTGCCTGCTCATCTGCTCCGCCGAACTGGCGAGCTCGGCCGCGCTCGAAGCGCCCTGCTGGGTCATCTCCCTGAGCTTCTCCACACCTTTTACGACCTGCTCGGTGCCCGAGGACTGCTCGTCGGCCGAGGAGCTTATCTCCTGGGTTATCGCGTTCAGTTTGTTTATCGACCTGGATATCTGGTCGCATCCTCCGGCCTGCTCGCTCGTGGCCGCCCCTATCTCCTCGGAGTACCTGGTCACCTCGGTGACGGACTCCTCTATCTTCTTGAGCGACGCCACGACCTCATCGGAAAGTTTTAGCGCCCCGTCGACGATGCCGACGTTCTTCTCGACCTTCTTCACCGCATCCCCGGCGTCCTTCTGGATGCCGTAGATGAGCTCGGATATCTCCGAGGTGCTCCTGGCCGACCTCTCGGCCAGCTTCCTCACCTCGTCGGCCACGACGGCGAAGCCCATGCCGTGCTCGCCGGCCCTGGCCGCCTCGATGGCCGCGTTAAGCGCCAGCAGGTTCGTCTGCTCGGCTATGTCGTCTATCACCTCGATTATCT
>JAZGJJ010000200.1 GCA_036482575.1 Thermodesulfobacteriota bacterium | reverse complement strand
TGGCACCTCGATGTCGGCTCATCGCATCCTGGGGCTGGAGCAGGTCCCAAGGGTTCGGCTGTTCGCCGATTAATAGCGGTACGTGAGCTGGGTTCAGAACGTCGTGAGACAGTTCGGTCCCTATCTGTCGTGGGCGCAGGAGATTTGAGGGAAGCTGTCCCTAGTACGAGAGGACCGGGATGGCGGCACCTCTAGTGTTCCGGTTGTTCCGCCAGGAGCAGCGCCGGGTAGCTATGTGCCGAAGGGATAACCGCTGAAAGCATCTAAGCGGGACGCCCCTCCCGAGATTAGATCTCCCTGGACACTTCGGTGTCCCTGAAGGTCACTTGGAGACTACAAGTTTGATCGGCCGGGTGTGTAAGCCCAGTAATGGGTTGAGCTGACCGGTACTAATCGACCGTGAGGCTTGTCCATATATTTTATTGCGGCCGGTTATTGACTCCCGGCGTCTTTGTTAAGGTTATCGGCTATCAGTTGCCGGTTACCTGGAAACTACCCTGTTCGATTTTATTTTGAGGGACCGTTATGCGTATACGTTATACGTGATGCGGGAAATACGGTTTTTTACGTATAACGCATCACGCACACGCATCACGAGTCTTTCTGACGCTTTCTCGCGGCCATACCGGAGGGGCCACACCCGTTCCCATTCCGAACACGGAAGTTAAGCCCTCCAGGGCCGATGGTACTGCATGGGCGACTGTGCGGGAGAGTAGGACGCTGCGAGGATTATTGGGAAAAGGCCCCGACCATGAAAATGGTCGGGGCCTTTTTGTCAACGGAAGAACTCTTTAACCCCCTCTCCCCTTGCGGGAGAGGGTTGGGGTGAGGGGTTTCTTAAAAGACACCTCCCTATTTCTCCCCTGTTGCGCTCCGCGCTTCGCTCTGGAGCGCTTGGGGGTGGGGTTCGCAAAGCTGGCCGCCCCTTCCCCGTTCGCTCCGCCCGCTTAAATCGGGCCTCCGGCCCTCATGCAACCCCGCTCGCTCACCCACCACCCCTTAAGCTGTTGCTACACCCCACGCCACGGGGGTTTTTAAAGACAAAAGCAAAGGATTGGCGAGGGCGTTGCCCTTTCTTGAAAATTGTGACAACAATATGGAGGGTGGGCACAGCCAGTGTGATATGGTGTTGACATCTATATCGCAAGGGTGTAGTCTGGGGCAGGGCAATCGGGATATTTTGTTTATTATTTGAGGGTTGGAGGCGACTATGTCTAAATTTACAACGGCTCAGTGGGAAAAGGTAAATGAACTTCTTGAGAACGAGGGGGCCAAGTACGGGCTTCCGGAACAAAGGACAGATTCGGTTGTACTGTCATCGTTTAACATCAGGAAGCTCGGAAAGGTAAAGAGCAAGTCAAAAGGTTCCTGGCTGTTTCTAAAGTCCTTTTGCGAAAGATGCGATCTTCTTGGAATTCAGGAGGTGCAGGATAACCTGGAGGGTATCAACTATTTAAAGGGGATTATGGGGGATAGTTTTAACATGGTGGCCTCCGACATTACAGGCAAGAGTCCCGACGGCGGGGGCATGAGTGAAAGGCAGGCCTTTCTCTACAAGTGGCAGACAGTAGAAAGAACGGAAGTCGCATCAGACCTGACATTCGATAAGACAGCCGTCATAGACTTTATTGCAGACGGCTGGGATGATTTGAAGGGGGTCTTTGAAAAGTACAGCAAGGCCTATATAAAACATAAGAAAGCTAAAGCGGAAAAGAAAAAAACCAAGAAGCCGGAGATTGTTTTACCCAGCTTTCTTTCCTTCATCAGGACGCCTCTTTGCGTATCCTTCAGGATAAAAGGCTTTAACCATGCCGACCCATATGAGTTCATAGGGGTAAATGCCCATTTGCTTTTCGGGAGCAAGAAAAAATTTGAAGGAAAGACCGAAAGAGACAGGGAGTTCGATGCTTTGATGAAGTGGCTTACCTGGAGGGCAAAACAAGCGGATAAGCTTTACCATAAAAACCTGATCCTCTTTGGCGACCTTAATCTGAATTTTGAACAGGTCGATACGAGGAGAGACGAGATAGAGGAGATGATAAAGGGCTATAACAGGAAATATTTGAGGAGCAAGCGTGCGGCAAAGGTGAACTTTCCCTTCCTTGATGTGCACCCGGAACGTGAAAAAGCCGGGGTCTTTCGCACCAACGCGCGCTTGAACCAGACTTACGACCAGATAGGGCTCTTTATGCATGACAAGAGACTGCCCAACGACAAAGCTAACGATAATGCAGGCAAAGTGGAGGGCGAGTTTAACTACGGCATGTTCAACTTTGTCGACCTCTTTGCAAATGCGCTTTATGGCAATGATTATAATGACTTGCCTGAGTCAAAAAAAGGCTTGCTTGTTAAAAAATTCGAGCACGATGTAAGCGACCATATGCCTATCTGGGTCAGGCTGCCAAAGCCTTATGCGGGGATGTAGTCCGGGAGGGGTGGAAGCAGGGTCGGGGAAAACAGGGGCAGCGGCCGTTTAATTCATTCCGTTCGCTCCATCACGAACAGTATTTTTTAACATCCAAATACGGGAGGTCGATATGTCCGGTTCTACACAGAAAGCTTCGAAGGACTTGATAAGAAGGTGGTTTGAGGAGGTCTGGAACAAGAGGAATGAAAAGGCGGTAGACGAGATGCTGGCCGAACCCTGCAGTGTCCACGGCCTCGGCGACGAGATCTGCTGCCCCGACGACTTCAAGCGTTACCACAGGGAGATGAACGCGGCCATAAGCGATATCCATATGACCGTCGATAAGCTGGTATCGGAGGGAGAGGATATCTGCGGTATTATGACCGTAAGCGGCGTTCATAGGGCAACGGGCAAGCCCTTTACCGTAAAGGGCGCCTTCCTGAGTACGGTTCGTGACGGAAAGATTGTTAACGCCGAAAACGTGATCGACTTTATGCCCATGTTTACCGCAATCGGTCTTATGTCCGAGAAATCCCTTGCCGACGCCCTTACCGGAGGTGAGTTGTAAAGGGCGAAGGAGGGGGCGGGAAGAGCCCCGCGGGCCGGTATAAAGAGAAATGAGATTACAAGGTAAGGAAGGGAGGACATTAAATGAAAGATAATGGTGTTAAGGCCGTTGTTGATATGATAAGAGGGGCAAAAATACATGAATTGTTGTTGGTTTCCTTTGTTGTAATGCCGGTTGTTTTTTCAGCTTGGGCCTATGTTTTGGAGAAGTTCCGTGTTTTTGATAAAATGGATGAGACGTATCTTTTTGTGCTATTGGTGCTGGCTTATATTGTAAGCATATTTATTATGAAAATAACCGAAAGCAAGTTTGAGCGGCTTAGACGAGATGCAGATCTTGTGATAAAGGAGATCAGATCGAGAAAAAACTTTACAAGGCTACGCTTTGTGACTATTCGAAGTAAATTCGGCAATAAATTCAACGAAATGTACTTGAGAGAACTTATCGAGATATTCCCGGATGAGTTGGAGGAGTCAGAGGTTGTTTTAAGAGGAAAAGAAGTGACTAGATGGCCGGGCATTAAAGTGGTGGCGGAAAACAATGGTTAACTTGCCCGTTTAGGTTTGGGCCTCCCTTGATGCGTACAGTCCCAGTATTCACCTGACAACCACGCAGGCCGGACCCTGCTTATCCGGGTGGAGCGTCACGCTTCCCCCTACTTCCCCAGAACCCCCTCAATGAATTCGAGTATCTCTTTCTGATAGCGGACGCCGACGGCCGCGAGGGCGCCGATAACGGCGAGGTACGTTAAGACCGTGACCAGGGAGGACTTTTTTTGGGACTCCTTGAGCCTCCGGTAGGAGGCCTCCTGCTCCTCGGCGGTCTTGAGTATCTTGCCGCACCCGGGGCACCTCATGGCGCCCTTCATTATCGTATTGCCGCAAAACGGACAGGATTCCATACCGGTACTCATACTTCGGCTCCTTTCGTCGTTTTCGAAAAGCCGTATATATTTTAATACACATCAAGCGGACATGCAAGCCCCCCTCCGCGGCCTTCCCCCCTTCCCGTTAAAATGGTAAAATCCGGCCATGAAGCGGATTAACAAGACCGACAGCCGCATATACAGGACCGCCTACGGGTGGTTCGCGGTACTCTTTTCAATCCCGTTTATCGCTATAGGCACTTACTTCGCCCTGGCCGGCTTCGGGTATCTGCCGATCCCCGGCAAGGTGAACGGCCCGCTCTGGGTCCTCGGCACGGTGGGCCTTGCCTTCGCCATGAGCGGCCTGGTGCTCTGCAGCCACGGCATACGAGGTGTGATGCAGAAGAGGAGGGCCGCGGCGGTAGGCCAGTACGGACTGTCCAGCTCTGGCGAGCCCTGGCTCGTGGACTACCCCTGGGACAGGCGCGGCATATGGGACAACGCCTCGGGACGGTGTATCCACATGCTCACCGGGTTTATCCTGTTTGCCGTTTTCATGAGCCCGTTTAACTGGTGGGCCTTCCTCTCGGGCGAGGGGCCTCTCATGGTAAAGCTCATAGTCGGGCTCTTCGACGCGATTACCATAGGCATCTTCGTGGCATTTATCTACCGGCTCCTTCAGTACGCGAAGTTCGGCTCGAGCTATCTGGAGTTCCTGAACTTTCCGTTCTTTCCGGGCGGGAAGCTCAAGGTCGCTCTATCGCCCCACCGCTTCGAGGAGATGGACGTCACCTTGAGGTTCGTGGAGGAGCGGTTCGAGACCCACGGGAGCGGCAAGAACCGGTCGCAAACCCTTGTCACCTACGAGCACTACAGCGAGAAGGTGAAGCTTCAGGAGCCCATGACCTTCGATAAGCTGGGTATCGAGTTCGACATCCCGGAGAACCCGGACTGGGTAAACCGCTTGAGCGCCGACCCGGGTGTGAGGTACTGGGAGCTCGTTGTGGAGGCCTCGGTGCCGGGCATCGATTTTCGGACCACATTCCCGGTGCCCGTCTATAAAAGGCCCTAAACGGAGGCGGTTCTTCCTTGATTTCTCCGTGCGTTTGGTATAGTTTTGAGATAAGGTCATTATTATGGAATACGGAAACGACGCAATCGAAGAGCACGGGAGCGAGGAAGGGGGAGAAGGGGCGGAAGGGGCGGAGCTTAAGCCGCACGAGAGGCCCACGTCCGTCACGGTAATCGCCTGGATATTCATCGTGGTCTCGGTCCTGGCCATAATTTTCGGCGGGCTGGGGCTCCTTCTCTTCGCCCTGGTCGGGCAGATGGGGGTGGAGGGAGGGCAGGCGGCTACGGCAGCAGGGGAGCACGTCTCCGTCCATGTATTAGGGCCTTTTAAGGACCTCACCCCGATTTTTCGGACCCTTGCCGTTATACAGATAGTGCAGATCGGGGTCGGGCTCTTCGTCATGCTCTCCGCCGTATACTTGCTGAAACTCAAGGCGTGGGCCAGGACCGTACTCGAGGTAGTCTCCTGGCTGGGTCTCCTTAAGGTGGGCTTATCCGCCGCCATCCTTTATCAGTTGAGGGATGCGTTGCCGGAGTTAAAGGTCGAGGGCCTTCCTATAGACGTCGTCTCCATCAGCCTGGTCGGGAACTTTACCATTATGCTGATCATGGCCGCTTCGCTCGTCGTAATAATAGCGCTTCTCAGGGGGAAGAAGGTCAGGGAGGCCGTTGTTTAAGGCACCCTCTTTATTTTGTTGGAATATAGGGCGGAAACGACTATAATGGGGCGGAAAGGGGCGTTTGAAATGGCCAAAAAAGCGGAAAAGAAAGGCGAGAGCAGGGTCGAAAAGAAGGTGGTCCCCGGGGCCGTCATCCCGAAACACAAGGGCGGTGGGAAGCTTACCGTAAAGGACTGGGGCAGGCGGAGGAACGAGAAGGCGCTTATCTATCTTATCCCCAACCCCAAGAACCCGAAAAAGCCTTCCCAGAAGGGGATAACGGAGGCTGAATTCGAGCAGGCCTACACGCGTATTATGCTCCACGGCGAGTTCACGCGGGAGTGGTTCGACGAGAACATGAAGGAGTCGGCCAAGGAGGCCGCCACCAACTTTACCGCTATAGGCGGCATTTTTGAGATGGTGGGTATCGCCGATTACGATAGCGGAGCTTATAAGAGGAAGGGTTCGTAGGCGAGCCCCTCTGAACCGCGCGGGATAAGTCAAGGCCCCGTCCCTCCCGGGACGGGGCCTTTTAAGTACGGCCCCGGTAACTTAGTAAGGAGGTCCATATGGCGAGGATAGAGCCAGTTCGGACGGAGGCGGCTTCCTCCGAGGTAAGGGAAGTCCTGGACGAGATCGAAAAAACGTTCGGTATGGTGCCGAACCTCTTCAGGACCAGCGCCCACCACCCGCCGCTCCTTAAGGCCAACTGGGAGAAGGTAAAGGCCGTCATGATGCGGGGTGAGCTTACGCGGAAGACCAAGGAGGCCATAGCCGTACTTGTCTCGAAGGACAATTCGTGCGACTACTGCGTCACCGCCCACGTCTCGGTACTTAGGTCCATGGGTGTCACGCAAGGAGAGGTCGAGAAGATACTGAGCAAGGTCGAAAAGGCCGGCTTTACGGAAAAGGAGCTCGCGCTTATAGAGTTCGCCCGCAAGGCCAACCGCGCCCCGCTCGATATAACGGAGCTGGAGTTCGAGGAGCTAAAGGGGGCGGGTGCCACGGACGCCGAGATAGTCGAGGCCCTCGGGGTGATGGAGCTCTATACGGCCTTCAACAAGTTCCTGGATTCCCTCGGCGTGGAGGTGGACTTTTAGGACCCCCCCCCGGCCCCCGAGCCGGAGGGGGGGTCGTTTAGCTCTTTATGGCCCTAGACCGGGGGCCATAGCTCCGCCTTCCCGCTCCTGCGGCCCGCCCCTCATGCCGCGCTTCTGCCGGGCGTCGCGAATCATCCCGCGTACCTCTTCCCTGAACTTCTCCTCGAAGGTCAGGTACTTTACCATCTGCGCGGGGGTCAGTACCTTCTTCATCTCTTCGGCCTGCTCTTGCCCGAGATCCCGCAGGGCGGACTGGTTCTTCTCTACCCTCTTAAGGAGCTCTTCCGAGCCGCTCTCGTCCCCTGTCTTCGAAGCCTCCCTTGCCTCGATTATGAGCTTCATGCGCTCCCGCTCAAGCGGCATCTTCTTCTTGTTGTACCTGTTCAGCACCGGGAACAGCTTTGCCGCGGTTGCCTCGTCCAGGTCCAGCGTTTCGGTAAGCCTCCACATGTAGAGCAGCGCTATTTTTTTCCTTATCTGCTCTCTGCGGTCCTTCCCCTCTTCCCCTCTCCCCCCCCCCTGGAACTGTCGGGACTGGAGTTCGCCTCCTCCGGGCGGCGGACCGGGCGGCTCCTGGGCCCGGACCGTAATCCCTCCGGACGTAATCACCGCCGCGAAGAAGACGGCAAGTATTGTTATCGTTCCTCTCCTTATCATGGTTGACCTCCTTTGGTTTAAGCCGTTAAGTACGACCCGTAGGTTATATCCTCTATTCCCTCGTATATGCTCTCAAGCTCGTCGGTATCGAGCTCGAAGAGACCATAGTAGGGGTCCGAGAGCCCTGCATCCGCGTAGTCTATCTCGTCGAGTATCTCCAGCCCTTCGTCTTGAAAGAGCGCCGGGAGAGAGGGCTCCGCGTAGAGGAGCTCTTCGATTGTAACTATGGGGAGGTCGGGGCGCACGCCGTTTTTCCCGGTAAAGAGGGCCCCGGCGACGACCAGTGCTGCGACCGTGGCCGCTATAGCAAAGCCCTGCATCCAGCGCGGCACGGCTCGGGGTCGCTTGCGGACGGGGTGTGTGGGGTTTCCATCCTCGGCCCTGAGCTCTTTCAGTATAGCGCTTTGAAGCTCGGGCCAGAACCCGTCGGGCGGCTCAGGTGTCGGCAGGGTCTTTAGCTTCCCAAGCGTCTCTTTCAAGCGGGAAAATTCCTCGCGACAGCGGGGGCAGCCCGAGAGGTGAGCGTCGAGCTTCAGCCGTTCGTCTTCCGAGAGTTCTCCGTCACGGAGTTCTCCGTCACGGAGTTCCCCGGCGGCGGCGTTTGATAGGAGTATCTCGATATCCTTACAGTCCATCTTTACCCCTTTAACCTTTTTCTAAGCGACGAGAGCGCGTGGTGGTAGTTGGCCTTCGCGGTCCCCACCGGGCATCCCATTACCCCGGCAACCTCTTCGAACGTAAGCTCCTGGTAGACCTTTAGCATAAGCGTCGTCCTCTGTTTTTCCGGAAGCCCCTCTATGGCCGTGCGTAAGAGTTTCTTCTCCTCCCCGGATACGACGGGGTCCGTGGCCGGGGTGGCCGCGGGTACCTCCTCAAGCGGCCGGTGGTTCGGAAAGGGCACCGTGGGGTCCCGCTTCAAGGAGCGGATGTGGTTCCGCGTTAGGTTCACGGCGATACGGTAGAGCCAGGTCTTGAAGTTCGAACGCCATTCGAAGGTGCCAGCCTTCCTGAAGGCCTGGAAAAAGCTTTTCTGGCAGAGGTCGGCGGTGTCCGCGTGGTTCCCGACCATTCGGTAGATGAAGCCGTAGAGCGGCCTCTGGTAGCGGTCGAGGAGCTCGCTGAGGGCCCCCTCGTCCCCGTTTCTGTAGTTTTCGAGCAGAGCATGGTCGGAAGTCATTTTCCCCGTCCTGTAAGCTTAGACACCGCAGCACCCCAAAAGGTTTAATTTTTTCCTGTTTTTCTGTTTTCCGATTTTATTATACCCCTTTTGTTCGCCCGGGCAAGGGCCTTTATAAGGGTCGGATATTGTGTTAAATTACCTGTATGGCTGCGGTATATGTGCTCATGGGGGCGTTAGTCTTCGGCGGTGTCGCGCAGGTAGGCTCCTATGCCGGGACCGTGTCCGTGGAGGTCCGGGAGGACAGCACCAAAGAGGCATTACGCACGGCCTACATAAAGGGGATGCTGCTCGGATACGACTCGGGATACTACAGCAAAGACAGCCGGGTCCTGGAGTTCCACAGAAGGGAGCAGGACTTCCATTTGCGCATGGATCTCTATATAAGGGTCGAGCTCGATACGACCGGAGACCTCCCGGTGATAAGAATGACCGGCGAGGACAGGGAGTACGCCGGGGAGGAGTGGCAGATTATGCAGGACATGAAGAGGATAGCCGCGGAGTTGGAGGAGTGCTGCGGGGTGAGGCGGCCGGTGGACGAGGGGGAGACGGATAGATGAGATTTAAAACACTTGCCGCGATGCTTGTCCTGATCTTTGCCGCCACGGAGGCGCTCGGGGGGGTCTACCTGCGCTCCCGGGCCGCGGAGAGCTGGCTTACGAGGATACTCGCCGAGCAGAAGCAGAGCGGTTCGTGGCGAGACACCCCCCAAGGGGTGATAGACGAACTCGAGGAGTTCCTCTCTCGCTATCCCAATGCGGACGTGACCGACGGGGCGCTCGTAAGCCTCGCCCTTATATACGCCGAAAAGGAGAACGTCGGGAGGGCCATCTCCTACTACGAAAAGCTCCTCGATGAGTTTCCGAAGAGCAGCTTTAGGCTGGAGGCCCTCTACGGTCTCAGTTTTTGCCGTTACACGGCAGGCCGTAAGGATGGTGCGCGGGAGGCCCTCTCTTTGGTGGTGTCGAGCGAGGAGGCCCCCCCGGCGCTCAGGGAGAGGGCCGTGGCGCTCTTGAAAGAGGTCGAGAATCTCTCCGTCGCACACGTTGCCGTTGAGTTCGAGGATGTCGCCATAGGGGTGGTCCTGCCCCTTACGGGCAAGTACGCTCGGTTCGGGGAGGAGGCGTTGAACGGGGTTCGTCTTGCGGCCCGGGTCTTCGGCGAAAGCTACTGGCCCGTTCATTTGAAGGTGAGGGACGTTGGAAAGGAGGGGGGGGAGGGGGGGTCCGTATTGAATACATTGAGAGCGCTTGCCGCCGACCGGAACGTCGTTGGCCTTGTGGGCCCCCTTATGGGGAAGGTCTCGGTGGAGATGGGGAGGTTCGCCCAGCAGAGGGGCCTCCCGGCCGTCATCCTCTCCCAGAAGAGCGGGCTGCCCGGTATGGGGGAGTACGTGTTCAGGAACTTCCTGACCCCGGCCCGGCAGGCGGGGGCGGTCGCGGACTATGCCTACTACGAGCTGGGCCTCAGGGCCTTCGCCGTACTGCATCCGGAAAATCCCTACGGCGAGGAGTTGGCATGGCACTTTAAAGAGGAGGTCGAAGCGCTCGGCGGCGTGGTCGTGGCCGAGGGCTCTTACGAGGCGGGACAGACCGACTTCAAGGACGAACTGGAAGGCCTCTTCGCCATAGAGGTAACCGAAGGCATGAAGGGCAGGAGGCACGTGACGGGATATGAGGTTGCCGTCGAAGCGGACGCCCTCTACATACCCGACTACCACCATACCGCCGGGCTTATAGCCCCGTATCTCGCCTACTACGACATGAACGAGGTGGTGCTGCTGGGCTCGAACGGCTGGAACTCCCCCGGGCTGGTCGACCTCGCCGGTGAGCACGTGGAAGGGGCGGTCTTCGTTGACGGCTTCTTTTCGAAAAGCGACAGGGCCGGGACTGTGGAGTTTATGGGGAGGTTTACCGAGGTCTACGGGTACGAACCGGGCATACTCGAGGCCCATGCCTATGACGCGGCCATGGCCCTGCTGCTCGCCTTGAGAAATGGGCCGCTCCAGCGCGAGGCCGTCCGGAAGAGGCTTGCGGAGACGACGGAGTTCGAGGGTGCCTCGGGGCCTATGGCCTTCGGCACGGACGGGGAGGTCCTGAAGGATCTCTTCCTGCTTACGGTAAAAGACGGGGAAGTAGTGGAGCTCAAGTAAGGGGTTTTCAGTGGTGGGGGTGGTGGGGTGAGGCTAAGAACGGGCGAGCACCTTCTCCAGGCAGTCCAGGATCGCCGGGTCTACGTGCGTTCCGCTGGAGTCACGCATGATCTTCAGCGCTTCTTCCTTCTCCATGGCCTTTCTGTACGACCTGGTGGAGGTCAGGGCGTCGAAGGTGTCGGAGACGTTGATTATCCTTGCGGGCAGCGGGATATCGTCCCCCTTGAGGCCCATGGGGTAGCCGGAGCCATCGTAATGTTCGTGGTGGTGGCGTATCCAGCGGGCTATCTCCGTGAACCTCTGGATATGCCCTATCATCTTCGCACCGAGTGCGGGGTGCTCCTGCATCTTCAGCATTTCGTCCGGCTCGAGCTTGTCGGCCTTGTTCAAGATGGCGTCGGGCACGCCTATCTTGCCCGTGTCATGGAGCAGCGTCGCCAGCCTTATCCAGTCCACGGTATCGGGTGGGAGCCCGAGCTCCTCGGCTATACCCACCGCTAACCGGCTAACCCTCTTGGAATGGCCGTAGGTGTAAGGATCCTTTGCGTCGATGGCCAGGGAGAAGGCCTCGGCCATGCTGAAGAGCATGCTGTGGATCTCGTCGTAGAGAAGGGCCTTCTTTATGGAAATGGCGCACTCCGACGCTATGTTGGACAGGAGCTTTATCTCCGGGGAGTAAAACTCCTCGCCGTCGAGCTTGTCGTTCGCCACTACCGCACCTATTACGGTGTCCTCCACTACGAGCGGGACCAGCAGTATCCTCGCTACGGGGTAGGGGAGAGGCTCGAACCTCTCCTCCTCCGACACGTCGCATACGGTAATGGCCCTCTTTATCTCGGAGACGTATCCGATGAGTCCCGTGTCGGCCTTCAGGATCATGGTCGAGGCCTTGTCCGCGTCTTTCCCTATGGAGACCCTGGGGACCAGGAAGGACTTCATCCCGGACTGCGGTGATTCGTCCCGCGGGACCTCCTTTACGAGCATTATGGAGACGTTGGCCGAGGGGCAGCGCTTCATGACCTCGTCGGCAAGTACGCGGCATATCCTGTCCACCTCAAGGCCCGAGCCGAGCTTCGCCGAGATGTTCGCCAGCAGCGATAGCTCCTCGTAGACTCTCGCCACCTCTCCGGCGAGGCTGTCTATCTCGTAGCCGGCATTTATCATCTCCATGAGGTTCCGTGCGATGAACTCAAGCTGGGACGCATCGCCCTCGTCCCCGGCCGTTGCTACGTAGCCGACCAGAGAGTCCCTCAAGTAGAGAGGCCTGGTCGTAAGCTTCCCCTGCAACCGGTCCCCGTGAACGCTCAAAAGGGCTTTCTCTTCCTCGTCCAGGATAAGTATCTGGCGGCCGAAGGCTTCGGAGTACTGTCCCAGCAGCCTCTTCAGCCTGTCCGTAGTAAGCAGCGTTACCAGCAGCGACACCTCAGCCTCCTCCTTCCAGCTCCGCGAACAGCTCCGCCAGGCCGTTTCCATAGCTTGAAGAGCCGAGCCCGACACACTCTATGTCCGTGGCGGATATGCCGAGTGTAAGGACAAGAGGGATGTCCCTGGTGGCCTTATTGCCGCGCAAGGCCAAGATGGTCCCGTAGGCCCTGTCCTTTGAGGACGTCCCTATTATTATCAGGTCGGGCGGAGGGGGGGGGGCCGTCCGGATGTCGGCGGAGGCGACATCCGGCACCACGGAGGTCTCATACCCCCCCGTTCCGGCGGATAGCTGAAGGTTCCTCGCCTCTCCGGGCCTGTCCGATATTATAAGCACCTTTCCCTTTACCTTGTGAAGGACCCTCTGTAAGGCCGTATGCACCTGCTGTTCGTTGATGGGGGTGGTTATGTAGCCGTTGACCGCCAGCTGGGCACCGAGTTCCTCGTCGTTTATGATTACGGCGAGATAGAAGGGTATCCACTGGACGCTGAATATGGTCCTGAGTTCGCCCAGGTGGTCCTCGTGGTCCAGATAGCCGAGCAAGACGGCGTCCGGTTTTGTCGCTTTCACCATCTCCAGCGCCTTGCCTACGTCACCCGCCCCCATGGTGATATATCCCTCTTCCTCGATCGCGTCCCTCAATATCTGGCGCATGGCGGTGCTGTCGTCCAGTATCATGACGTGCCTTCCGCCGACGATATCCGTATGCTGCCTGGCGTACCTGGGCGACTGCGCCGTCTCCCCGATCTCCCCGCCCTTTGGCACGGTGAAGTTGAAGGTGCTCCCCTTGCCCATACGGCTTTCCACCCAGATGCGCCCCCCGTGCGCCTCGACTATTTTTTTTGAGATGCTAAGCCCCAGGCCGCTGCCTGCGGGCCTTCCGGTCAGGTCGTCTCCTATACGGTAGAACTCGTCGAACACCTTCTCCCGCTCTTCGGGGTATATCCCCTCGCCGGTATCGGCCACGGACACCTGTATGTTGTCTCCCATGTCCCTGGCCTTTACGGTAATCTTCCCATCGGAGGTGAACTTTACGGCGTTGCTCAGGAGGTTCAGCATTACCTGCAGGAGCCTGTTCCTGTCGGCCCAGACAGGGGGGAGCCGGGGGGGGACCGACGCCTTGATGGAAAGGCCCTTCTCCTTTACGAGCGGGACCACCGTCTTTACTCCCGCCTGGATTACGTCGCTGATGCCGACGGTATCCATGTGCCACTGGGTCTGGCCGGAGTCTATCCTGACGATATCCAGTATTTCGTTGGTCAGGTGGGTGAGCCGTCGGCTCTCCTTGCTGATTATGCCCAGAAACTCCTTGTTCGTCTCCGGGTCTATGTCGTCGTAGTTGTGGAGTATCTCCGAGAAGGAACGGATGGAGGAAAGTGGGGACCTTATCTCGTGGGAGATGGATGCCAGGAACTGGGTCTTGTTCTTGTTCATGTCCTTGAGCTTCCCGTATGCCTCGGTTACGGACTCGAGTTCGGACTGCAGGTTGAGAATCTTCAGGTTAAGCGCCTGTGTCAGGCCGTGATAGGTGTCGGAGCTTCGGTCCATCGACGCCGACTCTTTCCGTATCCTGTCCGAAATGTAGCCGGCGGTTATGCCCATGGAAAGGAAGCCCAGCACGTTCACGGCCACGTCGTAGGCGGGGTATTCCCATAACCCTTTCATGCTCGGCATGGTGGCGTATAGAAGGGTGAAGACCAGGGAGGACAGGAGGAGGGGGTTTGAGTTTGAAAACGGCGTTAAGAGAAGAACTATGGGGTAGTAGACAAACCTGACCGGACTTTCAATGCCCCCGGTCAGGAGCAACAGCGGTATGAGGGCGGGGAGTGCAAGGAGAGGCAAGTAGCCTCTCACAGATGGGCCCCGATAAGACTCCTGGCCTTGGCGACTATCTCCGAGGGGCTGAAGGGTTTTGATACGAACTCGTCGGCCCCTTCCTTGAAGCCCATCTCCTTGTCGATCTCCTGCCCCTTGGCGGTCAGGATTATCACGTAGCTGTCCTTTAGCGTCTCGTCCGACTTTATGGCCCTGCAGGCGCTGAAGCCGTTGAGCTTGGGCATCATGAGATCGAGGAATATCACCCGGGGCTTCAGGTCGCGTGCCTTTTCCAGCCCCTCCTCTCCGTCGGATGCGACTTCGACCTCGAAGCCCTCCTTTGTCAGTATAAACGACAGGGATCGTTGGATATAAGGCTCGTCGTCAACTATCAGTATGTCCATGCGGAACCTCCTTGCCCCCTTACATCTCCACGAAGTAGTTCATCCATGCGGCGTCTATTACCTCTTTTGTGAGGCGGGGGGCGTGTCTGTAGTGATGGGCGTTATCGATAATATGGTCTATCAGGTCCCTCGGGTGGCAGGCGTTGGGCTTCACGCCGAGCTTCCTGTAGTAGTTGTTCACGAGGTAGCTCAGGACTTCCTCGGAGAACTCGATGGAGTTGGCCTCGCAGACCTTCTTGAAGATGGCCTCGAACTCCTCCTCGGTGGGGTGGTCTATCTTGACCTTATAACGTATCCTTCTCAGGAACGCTTCGTCCACGAGGTTCTTCGGCTCCAGGTTGGTCGAGAATACCACGAGTATGTCGAAGGGGATGTCGAACTTCATGCCGGTGTGCAGCGACAGGAACTCCGTCCTTCTCTCCAGTGGGACTATCCACCTGTTTAAGAGGTTCTGCGGGGGGATCTGCTGCCTGCCGAAGTCGTCTACTATGAACAGTCCGTTATTCGCTTTTATCTGGAGAGGGGCCTCGTAGAAGTTGGAGATGGTATTGAACTCGAGGTCGAGCATCTTAAGCGTCAACTCCCCACCGGTTATTATAACGGGCCTTTTTATAAGTATCCATCTCCGGTCCAGCGACTCCTTCTTCTCTCCACTGTCGGATTCGACCGGGATGTGGTTTACCGGGTCGAAAACGTTTATTATCTGTCCGCCCACGATAAGCGCGTAGGGGATATAGATGTTACCGGGAAGGGCCTTCCCCATTATTTCCGCCACGGTGGTCTTGCCGTTCCCCGGGGGGCCGTACAGGAAGATGGCCCTCCCCGAGCTTATGGCCGGACCGATGCGTTTCAGAAACGAATCCTGCAGCACGATAGACGAGAAGGCCTCCTTGAGGGTCTCGTCGTCCACGAGTATGTTCTTTATGGTCTGTGACTCCACCATCTCCTTGTAGTCATCGATGTGGACCGGGGCGGGCCCGACATAACGGCATACCTCAAGGAGTTCGGAGGCCCTCTTCCTGCCGCCCTCCGTTATCTTGAACTTGTAGCTCTCTTTCGAGAAGCCCGCCGCCCCCATGACCTCCACCAGCCTCTCCCTTCTGAGCACGTCCACCGCGGAGTCCACGATGGATACGGGGAGTTTGATCCTGTCCGACAGCTCCTGGAGGGTGAACACCCCCTTGTAGAGTACGTCCTTCAACGCCAGGTCGGAGATGAAGGCGAGGTCAAGCCCCGTACTTTGCACGCTCTCGGGTCTTTTCGGGTGTCTGTTGAAGAACGTGTCGAGCTCTTCGAGGCTCATAAAACCGAGGGAGGCGAGGTTGTGGCCGAGCCTCCCCCCGTGGAGCCTCTGGCTCTCCAGGGCCTTTTCGAGCTGCTCCTCGCTTACGACGTCATTTTTCAGGAGTCTTTGTCCTAATTTTTCGCGCATTTTTTAAAGTGGTTTCACGGTTTTAACGGTCTTTTTCCTCTTCCCATACAAGTCCGGTATCCTCGTTAAACTTGGTCACGGAACGCGGGCCTTCCACAAGGCCGCTGAAGTAGTCGTCGTCGTCCCAGAAGACGGCCTCCGGCAGGATGAACTTGAACTCCACCGCTTCGCCAGGCCCGACCTCCACGGCCTCGATTTTTCTGGTCTTCTCTTTCGTCTTGCCTTCGTAGAGGAGGAAGGTAAGGCCTATGCTCAAGGCCTCCTGCCCCGAATTCTCCACCACAAAATTATAACCTGCTTTGTCCGCAATTGCAAATGAGAAAATCCTCCTGTCCCTCCCGCCCCCGGACTCCTCCAAAAGGACCTCCTTTTTCCGTTTCCCCCCCCCTTTCCCCCTGGCCATGGGGTGGGGCTTTTTGAGGAGCCGGTAGGAAATATCGGCGGTCGCGGGGGTTTGGAGGGTAACCGTTATCTTTATGTCGGACGGGGAGGCGGTCCGGCCGAGCAGGGTGTTTTCCTCCTCAACCTCGGATTGCGTCCTCTCGATGTTTTTCACATATTCCGTCTGTGACGGCGTTCTGTTTTTCTCGGGGGTCAGTATCTCCTCGATCCAGCTTTCTTCGTCATCCTCCCCCTCTTCCTCGGACTGTACGACTATAGCGGCCCACGGCTCCACCGGCGCCGCCCCGACGTCCGGGGTTTCTCCTTCGACCACGGTAGCCTCTCCTGGGTTCCGCTTCGGATAGACGGGTTCCCGGCGGGGGGAATATGCCTCCAAGAAAGCACGGTAGAACTCCTCATAGCCGGGGCCGGGGGCTTCTTCAGGCTTTGTTATACCGATTGTTTCCTGTGGT